>CAMFZO010000057.1 GCA_946006895.1 uncultured Clostridia bacterium
ATGCAGAATCTGACGCGCCTGAAGGCGCTATAAAAAGGTTTTTAACCTTTTTATCAGATTCTAGTATAGTTCCACAATGCATATGCCCGGGAGAGTATTTCGGTACTCTCCCGGTTTTTTCTTAAACAAATCTTAAACAGGCGCGGTATTGTATCTTAAGACTTTTGACGCTATACTGAAATTAAGAAAGAGAGGGGATCTTTGATGCAAACGATTCTGGTCTGTGACGACGAGCGGGACATTGTCTCCGCACTGCAAATCTACCTGAACGCCGAGGGCTACCGGGTCCTGGAGGCTTACAACGGCCGGGAGGCTCTGGCGATTTTGTCCCACGAGGAAGTCCACCTGGTGCTGCTGGATATTATGATGCCCGCCATGGACGGTCTCAGCGTGCTGACCATCCTGCGCGAAAGCTACAATCTGCCCGTCATTCTGCTGACGGCGAAATCCGAAGACACGGACAAGGTCATCGGCCTCAATGTAGGCGCCGACGACTATGTGACCAAGCCCTTTAACCCCGTGGAGCTTCTGGCGCGGGTGCGTTCCCAGCTCCGGCGGTACCTGCGTCTGGGCGGCGGCACCGTTAAACCCGCCCAGGTGCAGATCGGCGGCATCTGCCTGGACGACGAGGCCAAGAGCGTCACCCTGGAGGGTGAAAAGGTGGACCTGACGCCGCGGGAGTATGACATCCTCAAGCTGCTGATGCAGAATGCCGGAACAGTCTTCTCCCCCAAGGAGATCTACCGCCGCATCTGGCAGGAGGAGCCTTACGGCGCGGAAAAAGCGATCGCCGTCCATGTCCGCCATCTGCGGGAAAAGCTGGAGATCAACCCCGCCGAGCCCCGCTGGCTCAAGGTCGTATGGGGCCGGGGTTACAAAATGGAGAGTGAGAACCGATGAAGAAATTACGCAGCAAATCCTGGGCCAAGCTGGTGGCCGCGCTGCTGCTGCCGGTGTTCCTGCTGGTCACGGTGATCTCGGTGATCGCCATCGCGGTGTTTTACAGCGAAGACGCCTACGTTGACGGCGGTAAACGCCTCCGCGACGACGTCTGTGAGAGCTTCCTGTACCGAAATGAAGCCTATGTGAATGATTATCTGAACATTACAGAGTGCGGCGGTCAGGCGTATGAAGCTGAGAGCGCGCCCATCTATGAGGACCTGCTGTCGGCGGAGAGTACCGGCTTTCGCTGCACCGTCACCGCTGAAAACGGCCGCGTCATCTATCAGAGTGCCGGAGGCGGTACCGTTCGGTATCAGCACACGCGGGACATGGAGATCATGTGGTGCCGGGAGGAAACGAGCACCTATTATTTCCAAAACGAAGATGATTTTAACCAATATCTGGAACGGTTGTCGCTGAGCTACGACATTATAAGCACTGATTTCACCGGCAACGAAAATCTGGGCGGCTACGCTGCGGTGACCTACGGGAAGTGGGTCAGCAGGACCTGTATGATTACCAGTTCCATTGTTGAAACATCTGACACGGATACTGCCATCAGCATGACGCTGCAATGGATCGACCGGCTGCTGCCGCTGCGAAACTGGTTCTTTGTCTTCTTTGCCGTCGGGCTGCTGCTGACAGTGCTGCTGATCGTTTTCCTGTGCTGCAGCGCAGGCCGTAAGTCCGGCGTGGAGGGCATCCGGCATTCCTGGATGGATCGGATCCCGCTGGAGCTGTTTTTCGGTGTCTTTATTCTTGCCGGTGTCTTTCTTGCATGGCTGGTCGACTATTTCATCTTTGACGGCGAACGGCTGCTCTGGCAGATGAAGGTCGTCTTCGGCGCGGTTGCCTACGTGCTTGCATATCTGATGGCGCTTTGCGCGGTTTCCTCCTTTGCCCGCCGGGTAAAGGCCGGACACTGGTGGAAAAACACGGTGGTTTATTTCGTGCTGCATCTGCTGTGGAAGGCAGCGAAAAAGCTGGGCCGCCTGTGCTGCGCGGCGTGGAGAGCCTTTCCCCTCTACTGGAAAGCGGGCCTTGCCTGGGTGATCCTGAGCCTGATCGAGATTCCGTTTTTCAACGGCTACGCACCTATGTGGATCCTGGAAAAGCTGATCTTCACCCCGCTGCTCATCTGGGCGGTCATCGGTCTGCGGCGACTGCAAAAGGGCGCCCGGGAGCTGAGCAGCGGCGACCTCGGCTACACAGTCAACGTGGATTATATGCTTCCCACTCTGAAGGAGCATGGAGAGCGGCTCAACAGCATCCGTGACGGCATGAAGAGCGCCGTGGAGCGCCAGATGCGCAGCGAGCGAATGAAAGCGGAATTGATCACCAATGTCTCCCACGACATCAAAACGCCGTTGACCTCCATCATCAACTATGTGGACCTGCTGAAAAAGGAGGGCCTGGATTCGGAGCACGCGGCGCAGTATCTGGAGGTCCTGGATCGCCAGTCTGCGCGGCTGAAAAAGCTGACGGAGGACCTGGTGGAGGCGTCCAAGGCTTCAACGGGCAACATCACCGTCAACGCCGAGCCGACGGACCTTTCCCTGCTGCTGTCCCAGGCGGCGGGAGAGTATGAGGAGCGGCTGCGCCGCCGTTCCCTGGAGCCGGTGCTGACCTTGCCGAAAAACGCGCCTCCCGTCCTGGCTGACGGCAGGCTCATGTGGCGGGTCTTTGACAATCTGCTGGGCAACATCTGTAAATATGCCCAACCCCAGACCCGCGTCTATCTCTCCTTCCGCGCCGGTGAGGAAGCCGTCTGCGTGACCTTCAAAAACATCTCCGCTGAGCCGCTGAATCTGCCGCCGGAGGAATTGATAGAGCGCTTTACCCGGGGCGATGCGTCCCGCAATACAGAGGGCAGCGGCCTGGGCCTGTCCATCGCCAAGAGCCTGACGGAGCTGCAGGGCGGCCGCTTCCTCCTGGACATCGACGGCGACCTGTTCAAGGCCATGGTCACCTTCCCTATCGCAAAATTGTAGGTTTGTCTAATGACAGGAGGTAATCATGAAAAAGCTGCTGTACGCAATGCTTGCATTTCTGCTTGCCGCTTCGGCAAGCGGCTGTTACGCGATCCCAGAGCCCCCGCTTCCAACGGAGCAAACCGAACCCAGCACCGCCGCCGAGTCTTCCGATGCAGCCCCCGTGGAAGTGCACTCCTATCCCCTTCCGTCAGAGAATCCGTATGTTGCGTCGACCTACGCCCAGTATTGTGCTTCCTCAAAGGGTGGGATGTTCCTGTGCAGCGGCCAATTTCTGACCTACCGAAGTGTCGATCCGGATTCGTACGTCACACTTTGCCCCCAGGAGGGCTGTAAACACAACGATTCTTCCTGCACGGCTTATATGGGCGGTATTCTTTACAATTTAGTCGAGTACAGCGGAAAGCTGTATGCGGTGGTTAAGACCGAAAACGAGCACTATCAGGTCATTCAGAAGGACCTTGAGAATTCTGAGATCAAGGTCATTGCGGAACAAGCAGCATTTGAGCTGACAGACACAACTCAGCTTTCCGCTGAAGTTTGTCTGATGCCCCCGGCCAATGGCAAGCTCTATTACCGGGTTCAGCAGAGCGAATACGATATTCTCACAATGGAACTGCGATCGGACAAGACGACTTTATTTTGCTATGAGATCGAAAGCGGCACCACAAACGAGCTACCCATTTCAAATTTCTGCATTTCAGGGAAAGCAGGCTTTGTCGTGCCGGTAAGGGAAGGCTATTTCGACACAGAAGCGGAAGCGTTCGTGACCACCTGCTATGAGCTGAGGCTGTACGATGCGACCTGCTCCGTCTATCAGGTGATCGCAGAGAATAATGCTGACGGATATGTGACGACGCCAGACCCGAACAGTCACTACGGAAATCTGTTCTGCTACCTATGCGGCAACACGCTTTATACGCTGGATGCGGACACGGGAACAGTGACGGAGCTTCTCACGGCAGAGAACCAAATCGTGAACTTCTGGCTCATGGATCACAAGATATTTTATATCACGAACAATGATGCAGGCGAGGCGTATTTCTTCTATGCCGGTTTGGACGATCTTGTTCCCGTGCAGCTCAAAAATGGCGGAAACACCTCCTGCATGGTGTTCAGTATGTCCTACGAAGGAAACGACTTTTTTGCAGCAGATCGAAAGGTGTTGTCGAAAGCGGATTTTTACGCTGAATAATACGACTGATTCTCCCGTGGAGATTCGGCTATGGAACTTCAAATTCAAAATTTGAAAAAAGAATATGGCACAAAGCAGGCGCTAAAAGGGGTAAGTGCCACCCTGACTGAGGGTATTTATGGCCTTTTGGGGCCGAACGGAGCCGGAAAAAGCACCATGATGAATATCCTGACAGGGAATCTGAGACAATCGGCGGGAGACGTTTTGCTGGATGGCACCGACATACGCACCCTTGACTCTGCCTACTTTGCTCGCTTAGGCTATATGCCGCAGCAGCAAACCTATTACCCCACATTCACCGTGGAGCAGTTCCTTTATTACATCGGCTCCCTGCGGGGAATGAAACGGCAGAAAGTCAAAAAGCGTATCGACTGGGCTTTGGAGCTGCTTTCTTTGTCGGATGTCAGAAAAAAGCAGCTTCGCGCCCTTTCCGGCGGTATGCGTCAACGGATCCTGTTAGCGCAGGCAATTCTTGCCGACCCGGATATTTTGATTCTGGACGAACCGACTGCCGGACTTGACCCCGAACAGCGCATTGCCGTCCGTAATCTGATTGCAGAAATCGCGCTGCACAAGATCGTGCTGATTTCCACCCATGTGGTTTCCGATGTAGAATTGATTGCCCGTGAGCTGCTTCTCCTGTCGGACGGCAGGCTTCTCTGCCAAAGCGCACCGAAGGAGCTGATGGCACAGCTTTCCAACTGTGTTTGGGAGGTATGCGTGCCAGAACACGAGATCAGAAAATTGCACCATCTTGGGCAGATTTCCGGGATTGCCAAGGCAGAGGACGGTGCAGTTGTTCGGCTTCTTGCCAAAGAGAAGCCACCCTATTCCTGCACGGAAGCACGTCCTACGCTGGAGGATGTCTATCTCTACCACTTCGGCAGGCAGGAGGGGTTATGAGATACGAATGGAAAAAG
The DNA here is from genome assembly GCA_946006895.1 of uncultured Clostridia bacterium. Taxonomy (GTDB): domain Bacteria; phylum Bacillota; class Clostridia; order Oscillospirales; family Oscillospiraceae; genus JAZOXB01. Next base: position 5,049 of record CAMFZO010000057.1, read on the forward strand.
CTTGGTAGAGGGATTCTGGTCTTGCTGCTCGCCGCAGTGGTTGCCAACGCCTGGCTGTTCTATCGTCATTGCACTGCTCCCGTGGACGGAGCCCGATATACATTGCTGCAGGTGCAGGAAAAAATGTCATGGTCGGTTCAGGCGCTGCAGGAAGAAACGGAACGCCTGGAGGCTCGCATTTCCTCTGCTGATCCGTTGGAGATTCTGTCTGATAAGAGTCTGTTAACGGGAGATGTGTACGATGAACGGAGGCTGAACCAGGCTGTCCTTGCACGAAAGGAATTTTCCTACCGTGAGCATATCAAGGGAGTGCTCAGCGATGCGGAATTTCGGATCTCCTCCGGCCTGTTTGGAGAGCAAACCGGCTTTGCAGTGCGATCCATGGAACGAACCAAAGCAATCTACGCGCCCTTAGTCAACCTGCCTGTCCAGCCGGTATTCTGCGCCGGTGCAGAGACTCTGACAGATTGGACGCTGTCGGATATTTTTTTCCTGATGTTCGGCTTCCTTCCGCCGCTGGTTCTGTTGACACAGGAACGGCGAAACGGTCTGACGTCCCTCCTTCGCCCAACCAAAAAGGGCCGCGGCAGTCTGTACCTGCGTAAATACGCCGTTGCAGTCAGCAGTGTGCTGGCCGGATTTGTCTTGATCTATGGAGGAGATCTTCTGATTTCCGGTATGCTGTTTGGCGGTTGCGACCTGTCGCAGCCGATTCAAGCCGTTTACGGCTTTGATGGCTGCCCAATCCCGCTGACCATTCTGGGCTATTTTCTCCTGTTCTCCCTTGTGAAGCTGCTGTGGGGGCTGACGATAGCCACCATTATTTTCTCCCTGTGTGCGATGGTCAGCCGGATCTCGACGGTTTTCCTCTGCGTCCTTGGCGCAGGTCTGCTTGCCGTGGGCATGAGCCTGTCGGCAAACCTTTGGCTCAGAGCGTTTAGTCTGGTATCCCTGGCAGATACGCCCCTTCTTCTGCGGCAATGCCTGTTCGTAGACTTTTTTGATCACCCCGTGCGGCAGTTGCCTGTTTCTGTCTGCTTTTGCGGCACAACGACCCTGATCTGCTTTGCAATGGGACTTTTTGCATTTTGCCGTGTTCCCGCTGTCGTGTCTGTAGCGGAGCGTCAGAAGCTCTCGTTTTCGTTTCTTCACCGCCATACCTCTCTGTTCCTGCACGAAGGCGCCAAGCTGTGGCTGAGCCAAGGCGGGCTGCTTTTGGCGGCTGTCTTTCTGACCGTACAGGTCATTTCCTACCAGAATTATGGTAAGCCAAACTCTGCTTGGGATCATTATTATCAGCAATACGCGCAAACGCTCTCCGGCCAGCCAAATTCTTCCAAAGACGCTTTTCTTGCAGCGGAACGGGCTCAATTTGCGGACATCCACAGCCAGATCGCACAGATCTATGCGGCTGCGGGAGATGATGTGGGTACTGCCCAGCTGGCGGCAGAAAAGCTTCAAGCCAAGCTGAATCCCGAGGAGGCATTTGAAGCTGCCGCTGCCCAGTATGAAGCCCTTCAAGCCGGACAGAGCTTTGTCTACCGAAGTGGCTATGAGCGCCTGTTCGGCGTGTTCGGAAGAACGGAAGCACTGTTAGATACCATAAAACTGCTTGTATTTCTGGTGCTGACCCTTTCCGGCTTGTTTGCCATCGAGCAGGAACGCGGCATGGAGATCATTCTGACGACAAGCGGTGCAAGGAAAAAAGTGCGGAAACGGAAGCTGCTGCATTGCGGCTTGATTACACTGTTGGGTTTTTTGCTGGCAGTTCTGCCGCAGCTTCTTGCGGTGATCCAAAACTACGGTCTTCCGAATATGGATGCCCTGGCAAACAGTCTGCCGGTCTTTTCCGCATTTCCGAAGGGCTGGGCGATCCTTGGAGCCTTGATACTCTGCGGAGCGATCCGTCTGGCACTGAGCGGCCTGTCCTCGGCGGTGATCACGTTTCTGTCCTATCGCCTGGGAAACAAGGTCTTAACGACCTTAACGGCCACAGTAAGCCTTGTCATTCCTCACATGATTTTACTTTTGATTCAATACTCTTATACTAGAATCTGAAAAAGGTTTAAAACCTTTTTATAGCGCCTTCAGGCGCGTCAGATTCTGCATAAGACGGCACAGCGTGCGCCAGCACGATGTGAGTGTGCGCAGCACACGGGATTCTTGATTAAACTTTTTAATCAAGAATCAGTATTAAACGGAGAATGTGCAGCGTGGAAATTCAAATCACCGACTTGAAAAAGAACTACGGCGATAAGCAGACGCTGAAGGGTATGATCCGTGTTTTTTCCCGAAGCCTCACAGTCAGGCAGACGCATATAGAAAAGACCCGCAGGATGCTGAATCCCGCGGGTCTTTCGTTATCGACTTTTAATTCAGCGCGGTAATGTTGTCCAGCATGGCCTGGGCGCCGTTTTCCTCATAGGCAGTGGCGGTCACCACATACATACAGGAATCGGCCATCAGATACACCTGACGTTCATATACCGTCATACCCTGCACGGTAGCGGTAATGTCGATACCCGTGTGGGTCTGTCCGGCAAACTCAAATTCCGCCTCGGTGCAGGTCACGTTCTCAAAACCGCTCTGCTCCAGCAGCGGCTTCATCTGAGGCACCATCAGAGCGACAAAGTTTTCCTCGCCCAGAGCTGACATACTGTCTTTCGAGATCGTGATGTTGATGTTGCCGTAGGTCGTCGTGTCCATAGCGAAGAACACAGTAACACTCTGGTTGTTATCTATGGCGTCGCCGATGATGCTGTCGGAGAGAGAGTCCGCAACAACGCCCATCAGGGATGCCAGTTCGGTCTCACTATAGATATACCAGTTGTCGCCCAGCTCGCAGCGCAGCCCCAGCGTCTCGTTGGTATAGGTGTTTCCGTCAACAGTTCCCAGATCCAGGCCGCTGAGGGCCTCATTCTCTGTCGTGTCCGGTTCGGTCTCGGTGGGCGCGTCAGACG
>CAMFZO010000058.1 GCA_946006895.1 uncultured Clostridia bacterium
TAAATACTGTTATATCAACGATTATAGAGATAATTTTTAGCTAGATATTTTTAATTCGTTCTACTAGTACTCTGTAAATCCTAAGGAAACACCGCACAAAGACGAATCAGTAGAAAAGTCTACAAAAAAGTGGTAAAATAAGGGTATGAACAAACAAATGAATCTGTCGTTTTTAAGCAACGAGTTGAAAGAAGTCAAAACGCATAGACACATATATGCCTGGTGTTGTAGTTGCCTTCATCTGCGGGTACATCAATATTTTGGATCGCAGGACGATTGAAGTCGCAATCCGAGACATTGAAGAAGAACTGAAACCGGGCGGGGTGGATAATCCCACCATGTGGATCGAACTGAAAGATGAACTTATTGTCTATCGTGCCGCCATGCAATCGCCAGAAGAAACGTGAGTTGATACTATGACCTATGCTCGGAGTACTGCATTTTTCCTCGCCATCATATCGGCGATTACAATACCATACAGCTTTCCGATGCTTCTCGCTCGTACTGTGGAGCGTCTTTCTGCCATAAAAGTAACCGCACTCACCGCAAATGATTTTTGTGCTGAATACACTGTTGTCTCTTAAGGCGGATTTGAACTTACTCCTTCTCGCGAGTTCGGCCTGAACCAGATTAAAAGTGTCTTCATCCACGATGGCATCGTGTGAATTTGATACATATTGTACCTTATCGAAAGTCAACGGAGGATCCCATCCCTGGAATCCTCCGTTTTTCTGAAGCTGTTATTTTGCAGCCCCCATATCTGGAATCTCTATGGTAGTGCGGTTTAAATCAGAGGTCTCTTAGAATGATAATCAAATCAGGAAACCGCTGTAATAAGGATCACCAGAGCCTGGCGGGCATTGGGGATGGAAATGGTCAGTCCGGCCTCCATCAGCTCTTTGCCTGTTGCAGTAAAGCTGTTGATGCCATCTGTATCCGCAACCGTATAGGTCACGTCTGCCTGCAAGCCGTAGAAGATCAGATCCATCGTGCTTTGGACACTGTCAACCGGGCGGAAGAGCTGCACCATGGCGGAATCGCTCTCTTCCTCATAAAATTCCCAGCCGATCCAGTCAGCAGCGCTGCGGTTCCAGTCAGTGAGCGGATAGTATTCGCCGTAGTAATACCACTTCAAATCGTTCCACTCGTTGAACATTTGCGCTGCCAGAGCCCAGTTGTCGGTTCTGTCATAAAGCCGGTAGTTTCTTAATCCTGTATAGGCTGCGGCAAAAACGGATCTGATGGCATAGGAATCCACCTGATCGAAGCTGCGGCAGAGACTGCCATTCGTATAGGGCAGCCACTTCCAGAGGGAATAGCTCATGGACTGCACGTACTCATTATCGGTATAGTAGGAGTCTGTGCGGTGCAGGATGATGGCGCGGCGCATTGTCTCCAGGTCATTTCTGCCGCCGCCGGAAGCACAGGAGTCTATGATCAGATCCGGGAAGATGGCCTTCAATGTGTCCCAGTAAGCCAGATAGCTCTGGACATAGTGGTTTTCATAGACACCCTGGCGGCCTTCGGTGTTGGAGGAATTCCATGCCGCCGCTACCGCACGGTTAAAGTCCTGGCGGTAGAGAGAAATATTCGCGTGATCCATGGCGTAAGCCACATGTTCAATGAGCCATTTCTGATAGTCCTCATTGGTCAGGTCGCACAGGTAGGTCGGCAGATTGGTATGCTCATCCTCATTGAGATAGATGGTCCATTCTTCCTTAAAGCCGAAGTTTTTGCACAATTCATCCAGATCCGTGCGCACATACTCCGGCTCAAACCACAGGAGGGCCTTCATGCCGTACTGCGCGCCGTAGTCCGTGATATCCTTCAGGCCGTTTTCAAAACGGTTGGCGTCAACAGTATTGGTACCAACGAAGAACCAGGGATCAGTGGTTTCCATATCCGATCCGTAATACCAGCCCGCATCCATCCAGATATAGTCCGGGGTAATGCCATGCTCCAGAACGGGTGCGATGTTCTCAATGCCAGCCTGCTCGGAACGCAAGCTATCCATCTCACTATTTTCATTATGTACTTCCGTGATAGAGATGGGTTCGATCAGGCTGCCGTCAGAGTTGCGAGGCATATTGTAGTCGATATACCAGTCTCTCCAGGCATTGGTGGCTGCATTCTCGTCGCGCTCGTCATACTTGACAAAGGCCATGAGCGGAGAACGAAGGGTCTCGCCGGGAAGCAGGTATGTTTCCAGCAAATACTGACCGCCCGTGTAACGGGTCTGCCCATTTTCATAGCTGAATTCTGCCTTCCAGGCACCGGACCAGCCCAGAGCCAGCATATAGCCGCCCCGGTCGGTCTCAAGGTTAAAATAGGGGAAGGCATCGTGGGTCGCCCAGCCGCTGACGGATCGGCGCAGCAGGTAGGGATCTTCCGTCAGATCCTGCACGATGGGTGCATAGACATCTTCTTTATCGCCGCTGATGCTCTTAAATACAGGGTTGTCGCCGGTGACAAAGAAATCCGCGCCGTTTACATTCTTCAAGACCGCGCTGTTTTCCTCAGAAGGATTGGAGAAATAGAGCGTCCACTCGTAGGCATTGTAAGAGGGATAGATGGCTGCCTCCACGCGCACTTCCAGCTTGCCGTCCCTGTGAAGCAGGTTCGTGGTCACGGCGATCTTGTCATTCTCTTTGACCGTGCAGCGGGAAAGGATGCTGAAATCAGCGTTGAAGCCATAGTAATCCACGTCCCCATAGGTAAAGGACACCGGGAGCTTCTGCATATCATTCATATATGAGAGGAACTCATCCACAGCGGAATATCTAAACTGCTGAGAAACACCGTTCTCGCCGGCGATCAGGCTCAGAAGCTCCGCACTCTCGCAGGCTCTTGACAGCTCGTCCTCCCGCAGGGAATACTGACCGGCATCGCTTGCAAGGAGCAGGAGCAGATCCGTACTGTTAATCACGCTGTCGCCGTTGATATCGCCTTTCAGTTCCTCTGCGGTCTGTTCCTCCTGAGGAATCACAGTTACTGTTATTTCCGCAGACATACTGTTTCCAACGCTATCGGTCGCCTTGAAGGTTATGAGATAGTCTCCGGCCTCTTCAAAGGTATGATACAGGGCCTTGTATGTACCGATGACGGTACCGTCAGGCAGCGTCCAGGCGGTGCTGACCAGATCCGCCGCGTAGGGCTCGATCACGGCATAAAGAACTGTGGGAACGCCGGCAACGATCTCGCCGGGAGTTTTGATGCCAACCGACGCAAGAGGCAGCTTTTCAGACGCCTCACAGGGAATATCCAGGCAGATCTTGCTCATGGTATAGCCTGTATTTCCCGCATCCTTGGAAAACTGGAAGGTGATCTGCGTGCTATCCCACCCATTTTCCTCGTGGTAGGTGACAACACCTTCATAAAGCAGAATGTTCGACTGCTTATCGGAGACGGTGAGCCGCAGTCCGTCCACGTCCTCGGCCTTTTCAAATCGAACACGGATCGTATCGCCGCTGATAGCGGGGTTGCTGCTGATCGTCTCCAGAACACCGTTGACCCAATCGCCGTTATTGAACTGTGCTTCCACCACCAGCGTGTTGCGGTCATTTTTGATGCGGAACAGGTATAGTCCGCTCACGCCGCCCTTCAGGAATCCCTGCACGAAGATTGCCTGAGAGGTATACTGGTCTTTGGGCATCTGCAGATCATAGGAAACAGAGAACGCACCGGTGGCATCTGCCGATTTTGTAATATAAGAGGTTCCCCCGGCCGAGGCGTCGCAGGTGAGCGTCAGATCACCGTCAGCGTCATTGTCCGCTGTCCAGCCGCTGCCCACATTGAAGTTTGCGGCATCCGTTTCATAGTTTTCTTCCGGCGCAGGATCTACGGTAATCTCGGGGTAAATGCTGGCAATATTGCTGATGGTCACGCCGTGATCGGCACTGAGCGCAAGCCAGTTCACTTGCCCGATCCAAGCACCCACATGATAGACCAGCGTTCCCTTGTAGAGCACTGTACCGGTGACTGCGTCACTGACCGTCAGGATAATGCCATCGGTATCGGCGGCCTTCTCATAACGGATGCGAAGGATCTCGTTGGTAATGGTCGGGGACGAGATTTCGGGGGTGACGGTTGCATCCCGCCAGTCCGTATCGGCAAACTGCAGGCTCATACCCAGTGTTCCGGAATTGTTAGTGAACCTCAGGAGATAGTGGCCCCAACCGGTAACGTTGTCATAGAAATCCTTGATCCAGACTGCGTGGGTCGTACCGGCAGGAAGCGTAATATCATAGGTAACGGCCACAGGAGAATCCAGTTCAATGGGATTCCCCTGACGGTAAAGGATCTCTGTGGTGGTGGCATCGGCGGACGTCAGGGTCAGGTTGCCATTGCTGTCGGTACCGGCGATCCAGCCGGTATTTACGGTCCAATTATCCGCGGTCTTCTCATATTCCACTCCAGTTTCGGGAACTGCTTCCGCTGCGGGAACTCCCGACTCGATATTACTGATAGTGATCCCCTGGTCGGCGCTCAGTGCAAGCCAGCTGGCATTTGCTGTCCACGCGCCCACATGGTAAACGAGCGTACCTTTATAGAGCACCTTCCCATTCGACGTGTCAAGTACCGTCAGGATAATTCCATCTGTGCCCGCAGCTTTTTCGTAGCGGATACGGAGGGTCTGTCCCGTAATGGCAGGCTCGTAAATATCAGGGGTGACGGTTGCGTCCCGCCAATCGGTATCCGCGAACTGCAGACTCAATCCCAGAGTGCTGTTGTTGTTCGTAAACTTCAGCAAATAATGCCCCCACCCTGTTTCATTATACATATCTTTGATCCAGACAAAATGTGTCGCGCCCGCTTTCAGGGTCACATCATAGGTAATATAGATCGGAGAATCCAGATCAAATTTGTTATTCTGACGGTAAAACGCTTCCGTCCCGCAGCCATCCACAGAGGAGATGGTCAGGTTGCCGTTCCCGTCCACGGAGGCAGTCCAGCCATCGTTTAAAATCCAGTTATCCGCAGCTGTTTCAGGGCTTCTTTTTACACCGCGCACGGCTGTGTTCGATTCGGAAGCAAATCGGCTGAAGCGCATTAGGATCGTAGCCGCCTCCGCACGGGTAGCAAGCTCCGCAGGGGCGAGAAGCAGACTGTTGCCGCTGCTCTGGCCCTTGATGATACCCTCTGCGGCCGCCCAGGCAAAGGCAGCCCGGGCATAGCTGCTGACCCGGTCCGCATCGGCAAAGCCATCCAGAGGAGCTTCCATGCTGACATCATAGCCCTTTGCCTTTGCATAGCGGTAGAAAATGGTCGCGATCTGCTCCCTGGTGATGGAAACATCAGGGGCAAATTGATCTTTGGAAATACCGTTGACGATTCCCTGGGAAGCAGCCCAGCTGACTGCTTCGGTATACCACTTCTCCGCAGGAACGTCTGTAAAGCCGTTTTCTGTCCCGGCTTCCGGCGTTCCTTCCATGCGCCACAGAACCGTAACCAGCATGGCACGAGTCAGGTCATCGTCCGGAGCAAAGCGGTTATATCCAACACCGTTCATCAGCCCTTCCGCAACAACAAAGTCGATGCCCGCGTGTGCCCAATGATCTGCCGCAGGAACATCTACATAGCTCGCACTGGGGCAGTCTCCTCCTTCCGCGCAAGTGGCTTTCTCTACTGTGTACTGATTGCCGCAGCGGCTGCAGGCATAGACCTGCTCAAAATAGTTTTCCCCCGCCAGAACATAATCGTGCCCTAAGGCTTCCGCGCTCTGCGTTTTTGTCTCGCCGCACTTGGAGCAGACGTAGACATCTTCGCCCACCTCGGTGCAGCTTGCGGGAACCGACTGTTCTGAAGAATAAACAAAGTCATGCTCGCAGGCAGGTTCTTCTGCTGAAGCCACATTCAGGGTATAGGCGTTTTCCGTGGTGACAGAAATCAGCTCCTGATTGCGAAGATTTTTTCCGAGGACTTCCACAGCTTCTCCCTGCAGATCTGTGAGAAGGGTAAGCTCCGCCTGCATGAAAACACCGTCCGGCGCGCTGTTCAGTCCGGCAAAAGAGAGGATTTCCTTACCCGGTTCGCCGCTTGCAGTCAAAAGTGCGTCCGTATCGCTGCTGACGGCTTTGAATTGCACCTTTGAGGAATCATAATGCAGCATGAAATCGCCGCTGCGGAGCTCCTCGGCATCACAGGCAAACCGTAAGAACACCGTCTCACCTGCCCTGCCGCTCACGGTGCAGCTTTGCGCCACATCATAAACTGTCGGCTCAGGGAATTCCACCGCCGCCTCCGCCGCAAGGGAGGTGACAGAGTAGTTGCTGAGGGTAAACAGGTCTGTATCCGGGTATTCCGTATGGATCTTCAGCTGATAGGCATCCGCTGAGATGAATTGCTCCATCTGGGGGATGTACATTTCCCCGCCTACGATATTGGCATACTCCGGGCCAACAGCGATTCGGAAGGACTGAGAGCCTGCAGGATGCTCCAAACGGACACTGACGGTATCCGCCAGACCCGTAACCCATTGGCCGTAAGCGCCTTCGTCGCAACTCAGCTCATACCAGCTGCTTCCGTCATAAAACTGCATCTCTACGCACCAGTTGTCGTGTGACTGCTTGATGCGCATATAATAGTAGCCTCTGCTGCCGTCCACAGGCTCCAGCTTATAGACGGTGGAAAACATTTCCCAATCGCAGGAGTTAATTGTCATATCGAGAGACAGAGTAAAGCCCTCTGAATTATTGATATTCTCCCTCGGGGATATGCTTTTGCCGCCGCTCAAGTGGCTGACAGAACCGTCATCGTTCAACTGCCATCCGTCTGAAAGCGTCCAGTCAGTCTCCGCCGCATAACCAAAAGACGGCAGAAGAGTGAAAACCATGACTGCTGCAAGCAAGAAGGCGACTGTTTTTCTTATTTTCATAGTCTTTCTCCTTATCTTTCGTCCTTAGATGATTCGTAAGAATTTTCTGCTTGGATCCGGAGCAGAAAATTCTTTACATATCTTGATTATAGCATCGGGATTTGCTACAATTATTGTAAATATTGCTCAAATCCTTGTATAAAAGTATCAAAGGAGAATCTGAGATGGACGATTATGAAGGGCAGCACTATATACATGGGCATATCTTTGCTTATTATCCTCTGGATACCAGTAATATTGATATGCGCTATAATTTTAAGATAGGGATGCATTCTCACAACCACTATGAGATCAATATCGTCACCAAAGGAGAGAGCACCCACTATTTGGGGGAATACCAGATGAACGCGTCACCGGGTTGTGTTTTTGTGATTCCTCCCAATGTTTCCCATGGCTTTGATCCCAAGCATCCGGTAGACTTCTGCCAAATCGTTCTGGGCGATGCCTTTATGGCCCGCTATGCGGAGGAACTGAAGACCTTTCCCGGGTTTCATACCTTGTTTGAGATCTCGCCTATGCTGCGTCATGATTCTTCGGAACAGACTTTTCTGAAATTGAATGAAGCGCAGAGAGCAGAGCTGCAGCCTCTTTTGCAATTTGCCCTGCACCAGCGGGGTGAGGGCGACCATGTGGTCACCGGTGCTATGGCCCTTGCCATTGTAGGTCTGCTTTGCCGCTATATCCGCTTGCAGTATACCGCAACCGTGTGGCCATCCCCCACTTATTCTCTGAAGGCCATTGTCGAAAGCCTGGAATATATCCACATCCATTACCCGGAAAAAATCACCATTGCGTTGCTTGCGGAAAATGCCCATCTTTCACGCGCCACATTTCTGCGCTACTTTAAGTCTATCTGCCGCTGTTCTCCTGCGGAATATCTGACAAAATACCGCATAAAAAAAGCCCAGGAGTTGATCCTGAACACGGAGCTTTCTTTCGTGCAAATCGCCATTGCCTGCGGTTTTTTTGATCAGGCACATTTTACAAAGAAATTCACCCAGGCCACAGGGGAGAGCCCCGGGCAGTATCGTAGCGCGAACAAAAGGGTTCTATAGTAGAGTAGGAGGCTGCCCATTAGTTGAGTAGCCGACCTCTCACACCACCGTGCGTACCGTTCGGTACACGGCGGTTCA
>CAMFZO010000059.1 GCA_946006895.1 uncultured Clostridia bacterium
TGTTGTTGATGGGGCGGACGCCGTTGGCGCGGAGTCTCTGCCGCAGCCACTTGGGAGAGGGGCCGATCTTCACATTGGCAACCATTCTGGAGGAATAGCGGTTGCACAGCTGGTCGGCGGGAACCTCCACATCCAGATGCTCGTAGATGGAACCGGCGTCGCTGCCCTTCACCACAGGCTGGTGGTGGCGCATGGGCTTGCCGAAGGCGGCAGCGGCCTCCCGGGCCAGACCGATGATGGAGTAGCAGTCGGGGCGGTTGTTGGTGATCTCAAAATCCACTACCGTGTCGTCATTGCCGATGACCTTGTTGATGTCCTCACCGGGCTTGCAGTCCTCCTGCAAAATCCAGATGCCGTCCTCAATGGCGTAGGGGAAATCGTTGAGGGTCAGGCCCAGCTCCTTCAGGGAGCAGAGCATGCCGTTGGAAGCAACGCCACGGAGCTTGCCCTTTGTGATGTGGATGCCGCCGGGCAGACGGGAATTGTGGAGCGCCACGGGCACCAGGTCATTTTCCCGGACGTTCTGGGCACCGGTGACGATCTGGACAGGCTCGTCTGCGCCCACGTCCACCTGGCAGACCCACATATGGTCGGAATTTTCGTGGCGGACGATGGAAAGCACCCTGCCGACGACCACGTTGGAGATCTCGGCATCCATGCGCTCATAGGTTTCCACCTTTTGGCCGGCAACGGTCATGACCTCCACAAATTCCTTGTCGGAAACCTGCGACAGGTCTACAAATTCTTCATTGAGCCATTTTCTGTTGAGTTTCATAGCCGTACCTCCTTAAAACTGGGACAAGAACCGCACGTCATTGTCGAAAATGAGCCGCAGGTCGTTGAGCTTCAGACGGCCCATGGCCATGCGCTCCAGACCAATGCCAAAGGCGAAGCCGGAGTACTTCTTCGGGTCGATGCCGCAGCCCTCCAGGACCTTGGGATGGACCATGCCGGCGCCCAGCAGCTCAATCCAGCCCTCACCGTGGCAGGTGGAGCAGACCTGACCGCCGATTTCGCCCGTGCCCTTGCACTTGAAGCACTGCATATCCACCTCGCAGCTCGGCTCGGTGAAGGGAAAGTGGTGGGGACGGAAGCGGCAGACCGCGTCTTCGCCGTAAAGCCGCTTGATGAGCGTTTCCAGAGCGCCCTTCAGATCGCCCATGGTGATGCCCTCGTCAACCACCAGACCCTCAATCTGGTGGAACATGGGGGAGTGGGTCGCGTCGGCCTCATCCTTGCGGAAGACACGGCCGGGAGCCAGAATACGGATGGGCGGCTGCTGATGCTCCATGACACGGATCTGCATGGGGCTGGTCTGGGTGCGCAGCAGGACCGTATCGTCGTCGTCAAAATAGAAGGTATCGGAACGGTCACGGGAGGGATGGCCCTCCTCGATGTTCAGACGGGTGAAATTGTAGGCGGCTTCCTCCACCTCGGGGCCGTCAACGATGGTGTAGCCCATGCCGATGAAGATCTCCTTGACCTCCTGCAGCACCTTGTTCATCGGGTGCTGGTGGCCCAGGTCCACAGTCTTGCCGGGGATGGTCACGTCAACGGCCTCAGCGGCAAGACGCGCTTCCAGAGCGGCGGCCTCCAGCTCCGTTTTCCGCTCCTCCAAACGCTTTTCCAGCTCAGCGCGGACGCTGTTGGCAAGCTGACCCATGACGGGACGCTCCTCCGCCGACAGCTTGCCCATCTGCTTCAGGACTGCCGTCAACTCGCCCTTTTTGCCGAGGACATTGACGCGCACACTGTCCAGCGATACCAGGTCCGCAGCCTCACGCATGGCGGCCAGAGCGCTGGTTTTGATCTGTTCCAGTTGTTCTCTCATATTGTATCTCCTTTTGGTGATATTACAAAAAAATATGCCCTTCGTCCGAAAAGGGGACGAAAGACATGCTTCCGCGGTACCACCCGCAATTCGCGGCAGACACCGCGCACTCATACCGTTAACGGAGCGACCCGTCCGAGCCTACTTGCCAGCGCGTTCAGTCGGAGGCTCACGGGAGAAGGCCAAACTGCATCCGGCAGACGCTTGCAGCAACCGCGTCCTCTCTGAAGCCTGGGATAACAGCCGACAGCCCGTTCAAAGCCTGTAGCCATATTGCGCTACAATCTTAGCACACAACGGCCAAAGATGCAAGCAAAGATTTGACTTTTTTTTGAAAAAACCGTATAATGAAAGAAGAAAAGAGGCTGAAAAATGAAAACAAAAGTCTTAAAAGCAATCGACCTGCACACGGTCCGCCGATGGCTGCCGAAACGTCAGGCAGATACTCACAAGGGAGACTTCGGAAAGCTCCTGCTGCTCTGCGGCGCGGTGGGCTACACGGGAGCGCCGGCTCTGGCTGCCATGGCGGCGGTGAGGACCGGCGCGGGACTGGTCTTTTCCGGCGTGCCGGAAAGGGTCTATCCCATCGTGGCCTCCAAGCTGACCGAGCCGATGGTGTTTCCTCTGCCGGAGAAGGACGGTATGCTCAGCCGGGAGGCCATCCCGGAGATCCTGACGCGCCTTGGCCGCTGTGACGCCTGTCTGATCGGCTGCGGTCTGGGACAGAGCGAGGACACCTACCTGGTGTTTCGTGCGGTCCTGGAGCACGCCAAATGCCCCGTGGTGGTGGACGCCGATGGCATAAATATCCTGGCCGGGCATATAGATGTACTGCGCGGCGCAGCCTGTCCGGTGGTCCTGACGCCACACGACGGGGAATTCCGGCGACTGAGCGGGATCGATCCGTCCGTAGACCGCCTGAAGGCTATCAAACAGTTGCAGCGGATGACGGGAGCGACGGTCCTTCTGAAGGGACACCGCACGTTGATCTGCGGCGAAGAGGAATGTTATGTAAACCTCTGCGGAAATCCCGGCATGGCGACCGGCGGCAGCGGCGACGTGTTGGCGGGGATCATCGTATCCCTGCTGGGTCAGGGCTTGAGCCCTCTGCGTGCTGCCACGGCTGGGGCGTACCTCCACGGCGCTGCGGGCGACCTGTACGCCCAACGCTTCGGGGAATACGGCCTTTTGCCGTCGGATCTGCTCAAGGTGCTGCCGCGACTACTTTATTGATCGGAAGTGTCTTGTATGCGGCGAATTTCGGCCTTACTGATGATGCTGCTGACAGTCTGCTTTTGCGGCTGTCAGTCGGAGGAAAGTACCCTCAGACCTGCCATTGAATTCCGGGCAGACCTGGTCCAGGCGGGCGGCTGCAGCTTTTCTGCGGAGGTGGAGTCGGATTTCGGCGATACGACAGAGCGGTTTTCCCTCCGCTGTGAGGCACAGCAGGACAGTATGGATATTACCGTCACCGCCCCGGAGACCCTGGAGGGCATCACCGCCCATATCACCGAAAACGGCGGCAAGATCACCTACGAGGGGATGTCGGCGGAGTTCGGCCTGCTTGCCAACGGCAATGTGAGCCCTGCGGCAGCGTCTGCCATCACGGCGGCCTGCTGGCAGAACGAATACATCTCGGCGGCAGGTCAGGAGGATGATGACCTCTATCGCGTCACCTATGAAAAGGACTATGACGAAAAACGTCTGATCGTGGACACCTGGTTCAAAAATGACCTACCAATTTATGCCGAAGTGTGCTATAATAACCAGCGTATCCTCAAGCTGACGATCACAGATTTTGCACTGAACGGATGAAAGGCACGTTATGGATTACTTAAAGAGGACCTGGGCAGAAATATCCCTGGATAATTTGAATCACAATTATCACGCCCTGCGGGCAAAGCTCCCGTCGGAGTGCCGCTTTCTCGGCGTGGTCAAGGCCGACGCCTACGGTCACGGCGCGGTCCCCGTCAGCCGCCATCTGAAAGAGCTGGGGGCGGAATTCCTGGCCGTCTCCAACTTTGAGGAGGCCGCCCAACTGCGCTGCAACGGCATCCGGGGACCAATCCTGATTCTGGGCTATACGCCGGTAAAATACGCCGAGGACCTGGCAAAAATGGGTATCCGCCAAGAGGTCCACAGTCTGGAATATGCCCGGGCACTCAACGAACGTCTCAAGGGGTTGCACCGCCGCCTGCGTGTCCACATCAAGCTGGACACGGGAATGTCGCGGCTGGGCTTTTTCGCCTACGACCATGAGCAGACCGTTGACGAGCTCAGGGAAGTGGCCCAATTGGACAATCTGCTCATTGAGGGCGTCTTTACCCATTTCCCGGTGGCTGACTCCATTGACGGCGCCGACGAGAACTTTACCCGCACCCAGTTTGAGCGCTTTACCTCCATGCTTACCACCTTGCAGGGCGTGGGCATCAAGCCGGAAATCCGCCACTGCTGCAACAGCGGCGCCAGTATCCTCTATCCCGAGTATGCCATGGATATGATCCGCCCGGGCATTGCGACCTACGGCGTGCTGCCCTCCGGTGACCTGCGGGGCAGGATCAACCTGAAGCCGGTCATGTCCCTGCGCTCGACCATATTCCAGATCCGCGATTTTGAGCCGAATATCACCGTCAGCTATGGGCGGACCTATACCACCCGTGACCCGGAGCGGATCGCGGTGGTGGGCATTGGCTATGCCGACGGCTTATCCCGGAGTTTTTCCAACAACATCTCCTTCCTGCTCCACGGCAAACGCGTGCCGCAGGTGGGCCGGATCTGCATGGATATGTGCATGATCGACATCTCCAAGGTGCCGGAGGCACAGGTCAACGACGTGGTGACGGTCTTCGGCGAGGACGGCGGCGATGAGATAGAGGTGGAGAGCCTGTCCAACCGCCTGAACACCATCCCCTATGAGATCCTCTGCGGCATCAACAAGCGGATCCCCCGGATCTACCTGGACGGAGAGGACCAGACAGAAATTTTGCAATATATTGTCTAACTTCGCATAGAATAGAACAGAGTTCCGCTGAATAATTTTTGCTTTCGCGTGGGAGAATATTACCGGGTTACATAGAGTGACCCGGATACAAATTACGGAGCGTGAAGCAAATGGATACAACCGTAAAGAGGGGCGATATTTTCTACGCGGACCTAAGCCCGGTGGTAGGCAGTGAGCAGGGGGGCACCCGTCCTGTCCTCATCGTCCAGAACGACACCGGCAACAAGCACTCTCCCACCGTGATCGCGGCGGCCATCACCAGCCAGACCAATAAGGCAAAGCTCCCCACCCACATCGAGCTGACGGGGAAAAATGTCGGCCTGACCAAGGATTCCGTCGTGCTTCTGGAGCAGATACGGACCATCGACAAGCGCCGCCTGCGTGAGCACATGGGACGTCTGGATGAGACTATGATGAACCGTGTAGACAATGCCATCGCTGTCAGCTTCGGTCTGCCGCAGACCTGAGAGGCATAGCTTCCGTCCCTCCTGCATAGTTTGTGTGGGAGGGATTATACTATGGAATTAACGGTATACGAGCGGGGAACGCCTGTCGGCACGGTGCGTCTGGAACGCGATGGGAGCTTTTGGAATATTTTTTGCGAAATGACGGATCTGACGGAACAAATCCGCCGTGTCTACGTCGGAACAGCATGGGAAGTTGTTTATCTCGGCATCCCCGACGCTGCGGGTAAGCTCTCCGCAAAGCGCAGACACCTGCCGGCAGAGCCGACCTTTGCCGTAGCCGCACCCTATCCGCGAGGGGAATGGCTTCCCTGGCGGGGTGCGGTGGACGGCGTTTCCGTGGAGACGGCGCTTCTTTGCCGCGAGGACGGCAAAATCAAGCTGCTGCTGCCGCCGGAGGAGGCGGTAAAATTTCCCGCATGGTTAGAAAAATCAGAAAGAGAAACGGTGTTCGGTACTGAGTTCGCATTGCTTTTGCTGACGGAGAAAGGACACCTTCTCCAGGAAGAGAAAGACAAAGGAGAAGAAAAATATGAAGAAACTACTGTCGGTACTGTTGACGATCTGCTGCCTGTTGACCCTTCTGCCGACGACGGCATCGGCGGCGAAGGGTGGGAAACTGATCGCCCTGACCTTTGATGACGGGCCCTGCTCTTACACCAGCGGGCTGCTGGACGGGCTGGCGGAACGTGGCGTAAAGGTTACGTTTTTCATCCTGGGACAGAGCGCAAATACTTACTCCGACACGATCCGTCGCGCCTACCGCGAGGGTCATCAGATCGCCCAGCATACATATGATCATGTTGTGCTCTCCACCAAGGACAACGACGAGATCGCCCGCCAGCTCACCACGACGGACAACACCCTGAATAACATCCTGGGTAAGGATTTTACCTATGTCCTTCGTCCGCCTTACGGAGACTATAATTCCCGGGTTCTGGAGCAGATCGGACGGCCTGCTGTCAACTGGTCCATCGACCCGGTGGACTGGCGTGACCGCAACTCGGACACTGTCTGCAACCGCATCGTGGGCAGCGCCTTCGACGGAGCTGTCATCCTCTGCCATGATATCCACGCCACCACCATTCCCGGCGCGCTGCGGGCTATCGACATCCTGCAGGACCAGGGCTATGAATTTGTCACCGTCAACGAGCTTTTCCGCCGCCGCGGTGTGGAGATGGAAAAGGGGAAGCTCTACAATTCCTGCAAGAATAACGGCACGGACCTGGGACCTGTGGAAGCGCCTCAAATGACCTACACGTCCGTCTACGGTGGACGCCAGGTGACGTTGAAGGCCCAGAGCGGCACCAAGATCTACTATACCGTTGACGGTTCCGACCCGGCGGAAAAGGGTACGCTCTATACCGGGGCATTTGTGGCCCCGACAGGACAGAAACTCAAATATCTGGCGGCATATGACCTGAACGGCAGCCGCAGTGAGACGGTGACGAAAACGGTGGAGGGCGATCCTGCCAAGGACCCGGTCCTCAAGCTGGAAAACGGGCAATTTGTCTTTGAAAATCCCAATCCCAATACGGACATCTATTTCAGAACCGACGGCGGCGCGGCGTCCTCCGGCTCGACAAAGTACACCGCACCCTTTGCCGCCTATGAGGGAAAGCTGTCCTACTGCGTCATGGGCATGGGCATCGGCACCGCGTCAAAAACCTATTACGTGTCGAAGAATGGAAATCTGTTCCTGGACGTTGCACCCCAGGACTGGTATTTTGACGAGATCGATTTTGCCGCCACCAAGGGTCTGCTCAACGGTGTGGCGCCGATGGAATACGCCCCCAACGACGGCCTGACCCGCGCCATGTTCGTCACCATGCTCCACCGGCTCCTGTCGGGAAAGCAGTTGACCCCCGAAGCTGTGGAGTTGAGCTTTACCGATCTGGAACAGGATGCCTGGTATGAAGACGCGGTGTTTTGGGCGGCGCACAACGGGATCGTCGATGGCTATGAGGACGGCAGCTTCCGCCCGGACCGGAAGATTAGCCGGGAGGAGATGTGCGTGATCCTGGACCGCCTGCTGACCATGCTGAAAAAGAATGTGGAGGCCGACGAGCTGACCTTCTCTGATACGGAGCGCATTGCCCCATGGGCTGCCGAAAGCGTGGCGCGGCTGGTAAAAACCGGTGTCATCCGCGGTCAGGAGAATAACCGCTTTGCTCCCACCGCTACGGCGACTCGCGCCGAAGCCGCCACCGTTCTGCACCGGCTGTACGACCTGGTGGCGAAATAGGCGGTCATTCGCGGCCGAAAGCTGCAAAATAGAAATTGAAAAGTTCTCCGTCCTGTGATATACTACAAAAAAGAAAGAGAGAACGGAGAATGCCTATGGAAATCGTATGCCTGGATATGGAGGGCGTGGTGGTCCCGGAGATCTGGATCGCCTTTGCCGAAAAAAGCGGGATCCCGGAGTTGAAACGCACCACCCGCGACGAGCCGGATTATGAGAAACTCATGCGCTGGCGTCTCAGCGTGTTGAAGGAGCACGGTATGGGCCTGCGGGAGA
>CAMFZO010000060.1 GCA_946006895.1 uncultured Clostridia bacterium
AAAACCATTGGCGAAGTTCCAAAAAAGTAGGAGAGCAATTTGACTCCCAGTTTTGGATTGTTCGCTCTGTTTTTCCCATGGCCTTTGCCATCTCTCTCTGGGTCACACCCGCATCCATGCGGGAACGCACAAGAATTGTTGAATAATTCTCTTTTTGCTGTAACGTAACGGGAGTAATTGTATCTCCCTGAAGATGCCCTGCAACAGCATCCTGGGCTGCGACCTTTACTGATTCAATTACTGCGCGGTTCACCGAAAGCCCCGGAGGTGTTTGCAGACGACCGGATACTTCGCAAAGAGAATAGGAAGTCATAATCGTCTCCCTGATTCTGACCCGACTGTCCAGAGAAGCATTTACATGAGCAAGTCCCATATCCAGCAAACCGAGCCATGACGAACCATGGCCGCCATACATCAGATAGTGAAGCTTAGCCACCTCCTCAGGGCTGGCTAAATTGGCGAGATAGTAAGCTAATGCACTGCGGATTTCGTCATAAGAGCTGTGTATGGAGGTATTGCCAATTTCGTCTGGCCAAAACAGTTTTACCAGCGGCGGCGCAGCGCTGTTTCCCGTCGCCTGAAACCACAGCAGCATTCCCAGCAGCGTAGGCGATCCTTGTCCGGTTTCCCATGCTTTGATTGTGGTTTCGGATACATCCATCACTTGACTCATGTCTTTTCGACTCAAACCGGCGTCGATCCGAAACTGAGAAAGTATGTTTGAACAACAATCGGCAGCTTCAATCAAAAAGCTGTATTTCACAACTACCCCTCCAGATGACAGTTTGTACAGGAGCGTATCGCAAGCCAGAGCAATTCAGAAGAATTAAATTGATTTTCTTTGTTTCAATGATTTGGTCACACTGATGATATATAGTTCATATTTGTTATTATATCACTTTTGGAACATTACGCAAGGGGAATTTGTAGGTTTTTGAAAAATTGTATTACCAACAAGAACCGCCCTCTCTCCGGAAAGCAGGAAAATTTATGTTTCATGACAAGAAAAGGACCTGCCGCAGATTTTTTGTTTCTGCAACAGGTCCTTCTCTTATCCATTTATTGAGGGCTGCTCACCGCTCCCTCTGATATTTGCGAATGGTATCCACGGTATGTTGATAATCCTGCCTGACATTCTCCAGAAGCTCAACGGCAGCATCAGGAATTGTATCCGCTTCAGGACGCAATACCTCCATCAGTCGGCTTACCGTCTCCAACAGACGAGTAAAGCTCAAGTTTGCACAGACACCTTTCAGTGTATGGGCCTCACGGAACGCCGCCTGGCGATTTCCATTTTCAATCTCTTTGCAGAGGTCACAATAGCTTTGATCATCCAGAAATCGGGCAGTAAAGCGCTCAATGAGGCTTGGATTGGAGAGCAGCTTACATACTTCAGCGTAATTTCCTCCCAGTTCCTGATAACACTCCTCCATCGTCATGGTCGTCCCCCTCCTTTTTGCTTTCTCTACTCTGCCCCACTTTGGGATTCGAGAATACTTTGTAAAGCCCGTATAACCTCTGCCAGCACAATTGGCTTGGACAGGAAGCCATTCATCCCGTTTTCCATCGCCGCCTTGCGGTCTTCCTCAAACACATTGGCAGTCATGGCCAGAATAGGAATATTGGCAAGATTAGGATCTTCCAGCCCACGAATCGCTTTCGTTGCCTCGTAGCCATCCATAATTGGCATCTGAATATCCATCAGCACCAGATCAAAATCTCCGGGTTGGGAATTCTTGAGCTTTTCCACCGCGACGGCGCCGTTTTCTGCCGGTTCAACAAGGAAACCGTACTTACTGAGAATCTCCTCTACGATTTCCCGGTTCAGATCGTTGTCCTCTACCAGAAGCAGCCGCTTTCCCTGGAAGTCAGCGTTTTTGTGAAATAGAGGAAGAATACCGTCATGGAGCTGCTCCTGCTTTTGTCCAAGAGCGGTCAGGGGCGTCTCCTGAAGCCTTAAGGCCAACCGAATGATAAACTCCGTGCCCTTGTTTTCCTCTGAGTGGACCTCAATGGTACCACCCATCATGTCGATGATGTTCTTGGAGATGGCCAGCCCCAGACCAGTACCCTGGATCCTGCTCACCGTGGAACTGCGTTCACGTTCAAAGGGTTCAAAAATGTGCTCGGTGAACTCCTGACTCATACCGATGCCGTTATCCTTCACCCAGATCTCATACATTCCCTTGCCGGCCGGTGCGCCGTGAAGCTGTGTCAACCGGACAGAAATGGTACCACCGGCGGGGGTAAACTTGATTGCATTGGACAGCAGGTTCAGCATCACCTGATTCAGTCTGGTCTTATCACAGAACACATCCTCGTTAGTCACATCAATGACATCCATAAACAGATCAAGCTGTTTTTCCTGAACCTGGCCGCAGACGATGGTCTTAAGATCGTGGAGTACTTCCGGAAGATTGACTTCCGTCTCCTCCAAATGGAGTTTTCCGCTTTCGATCCAGCTCATATCCAGCACATCGTTGATGAGGGAAAGCAGGTGGTTGCCGGAGGAAAGGATCTTGCCTAAGTAATCCCGTACCTTTTCTCTGTTGTCAATGTTGCTCACCGCCAGGGTTGCGAAGCCGATAATGGCGTTCATCGGCGTACGGATATCATGGGACATGTTGGAAAGAAAGGTGCTCTTTGCCTTACTTGCGTTCTCTGCCGTGTCAACAGCGGTTTTCAGCGCAAGGTTCATCCGGCGGTCATTGGTGCGGTCGGAAAAATCAATGATACACTTCTTCTCTCCCTGAACATTGCTGCAGAAAGCGATCACATGGAAGAAACGGACTTCGTTATTGCCCTGATGGATAAACTCTTTGTCCCATTCCTCCTGTTCTCCGTGCTCCATCCGTGCCAGATCATCCAAAGTTACCCAGACTTTTGTGCCGCATTCCGCATGGCGCAGAACCTGGACATCCTTCTGCACATCCGCGGGGGAAATGCCCAGGATCTTCTGAATGTTGGGACTGATATATTCCACCTTTTTGGTCCTGATATCCAGCATCAGGAAAATATCGTCCACATTGTCGGACAGTCTGGAGAAAAGCTCATCCCGGGAAAGCAGCGCGCTGTCCTTCTGTCTCAGCTTCAGTCTGTTTTCCCGGATGATCCATGTGATAACCACCAGGAACAAGCAAATTCCGATTCCCATCATCAGCATGACGGTGGTCGATTGGAGATTGCTCATGCTGGCATTGACCACACCGGCGGGCACGATGCCAAGCATGATCCAGTCTTGAACCCCGGCCGGTTCATAAAGCAGATAATACTTCACGCTGCCCAGACGAACGATTCTCGCGCCGGAACGTCCCTGCCGGAAATCCTCACGCATGGCAGAGATTTCCTCGTTGTTCAGATCGGAATATTTTTTCAGCATGGCCAGGAAATTATAGATATCTTCCTGCTTGTTGACGGCCTGGTCCACGATGACCCGGCCGTCGGAATGGATCACATAGCCGCTGGCCTTTCCGTCAAAGGCAGATATCTCAAATATCTGCACCATGTCGAAGTTGTTGTAGCTGACTGCAATAGCATCGTATGCAAAGCCCTGATAGATACCGTGGGCCGCAGGCACGGCGAACACCAGAATCTGCGGTTTGCCCGGCACCACAGAGCACATTACGATGTCCTGCCCGCGGCTTATCTGATCGGACAGGCCGTTTTTCAGGTCAAGATAACCCTTTTCGCCGTTTGTTGTCATATAGTCGCCATTCAGAGAGATAAAATAGAAGTCGGTAAATCCCGTCTCTTCTCTTGCGCTGGCAATAAAATCCCGAATCTCTTTCTCATCACCGACGTCTTCCAGATACTTGTCCCAGGTATGCAGATTGCTCCAGCTCGTTTCAACCAGATCACGCAGGGTACGGTTATCCTGATGGAAGATCTCCGACAGATGGGAAACACTCTCTGTATAGATCGTCCGCGTCACGACCCGGGAATATTGGACGGTGGCAGTGATAATTCCCATGAGCAGCACAATCGCAGTAATGATGATACCCCGCCGTTTTCTCAAGAAATATCACTTCTTTCCGTCAAATGATACATACTCTTGCGGTGCCTCGAATTGGCCGCTCTCTGCCAGAGCAGAGCATAATAGCTGATATACATCATCAGCCGATGCACCCAGACGCTCTTTCAATTCCCCGGGCATAGGACAGGCGCAGTATACGGATTCTTCGAGGAATTGTTCATCACCGAAGATTGCAGCCGTATACTCCTTTGAGACATCCAGCGGCTGTCCATTCACCGTCAATTCAAGAAGGGAATAGGTGCCGTCGCCATTGTCTCTCATCCTGTAGGTCATGCCGCTGGTCACGGGGATGAGATTATGATGCCGGATGGGATTGGAACCGTCCTCTTTTTCGTTGATCAGCCACTCCATGAGGGTCCAGATCTGCGCGCCGGTAAGGGTACCCTGGCGCATGGTCAGGCAGCCGGACAGGAGCCAGTTTAGTTGACGGGTTGTGTAATCCCCGGCATAGATCGGGCCGGACACCACATTGGAATAGCCGACGGCAATATCGCTGCCGGTAGCTGACCACAGCGTATTCACCACTGCGGAGGCCGCGGGGCTGCCGCCCTTGTCATCAGAATAGGGATAGGCCGTATTCTGCCTGGTCACGATTTCGGCGGCGTTGTCGGAGGAACCGGCAATGAGCTGGGCGTTGAAATCCGCGTAGGCTTCCTCTGCTCCGTATTCCCCGCTGACCATCTTGTGCACCACATTTTTGGATATAGCAAACATTTCGGTGGAGGCAAGGCGGATATACAGGTGATTGCTGTTGATGCAGTCCATGACAGACGAAAAAACATCGCTGATCTGGATGTCCACATTCTTATTGTAGGTCAGCACGGCTTTGTTCACAGCAGTCCGATGCTGTCCTTCCTCGCTGAACATGGCCTCCAGCACCCGCATGACAGCATCCTGCTTCCTGGCATCCTGCTCCACGGCGCTGCTCACCGCCACCTGAAACATCGGGTAAGTCAGCAGCCAGTTATCCTCTGCCGTCTCCCCAAAATAAGGCAGCATGACTGCGTTGATTCCGCCCTGCTTGCCCAGCAACACACAGTCGTTGGCCGTACCGCGGACAATGGCGGTCTTGCCTTCAAGCATCCCGTTATACATCTGCTCAAAGCTGATGTCCACATCACCTGGTTCAACGCCGGTGTCCTGCAAATATTGAGCAAATGCGTCGAATACGCCGGGCCACACGGCCTTATCCAGTCCTACCGGTACATCATCTGTCTCGTTTTCGTACGCCTTGCGCCAGTTGATGCCGGCAGAACTCATTAGTTCGGGAATCGCACAGCCCTGAAGGGCCTCCATGCAGGAGTAATCCATCCGGTAGTCATTCACATAACAGCGGATACCCAGCTCAGCAAACCGCTGGCTTGCCTCGGTAAATTCCGCTCTGTTGGTGGGCAGAGGAATGCCGTGCTGGGCAAACAGGTCGACATTGGCAATATATCCGTCCACCTCCGCACATGTGGGGAGCCACCGGATGGCGCCGTCCGGTTCCCGATAATTTTCAATATAGCTGTCGTAGAAACTGCCTGCCACATTGGTTTCACTCAAATCCATCAGAAGGTCCGACAAATGAGCGGCATCATTCAAAGAGAAGCGGCGGCAGGTGATAATATCCGGCAGCTTGTCCCGTTGGGCCAGGTCAGTGTAAAAATCCATGGTGTTGTAACCGACCACAAAGGTAAAATCAATGTCCGGAAATTGTGCTTCCAACCAGGGGGTCAATTCCTTCATCATGGGCTTGTCCCAAAGATACATGGTCAGCTTGATCTTTGAGCTGTTCTTCCCTGCACCACAAGCTGTCAGGCTAAGCAGCATCATAATCGCCAGAAAAGCGGCGCTGATTCTCCTTAAACGTACTTTCATTTGAAATTTCCTCCCTGTTTGCTTATTTCAGGGTAATGTAGTGTTCCGGTTCTGCAAGGGTACCGCCCTCCAGAATATATGCTGTCCAAGCGGGCCTGACATTCATTTCGCCTCTGACATACTCCCGGCTTTCGTCCGTGAAGAAGGGAGTCATGTGCGCAAAGGTGGTGATAAAAGTTACCTTGAAAGTATCCTCATCGTTGATGGGCTTCCCGTCCTTTGTGAGTTTAAGCAGAGTATAGGCACCGTTTCCCTCTTTCACTTCCACGGAGATTCCGCTGAACACAGGCAGGCTGCCGCGATTGAAGGGCGTGAAGCCGCCCTCAGTGCCCTCTACCATAACTCTGACGCTCTCTTTCAGCTCTGCGCCGGACATCTCCCGGCTGAAGGAAACCAGAGCGTTTGGCATTACCATATTGCCAACCATTTTTTTGCTGTAATCCGCCTGAAACACGGAGCCGGTGTAGCTGTCGCCAAAGGCAAGGATCACATCGCAGCCATACATTTCCCGCATGGTGTGTGCCATGACGGAATAGGCCTCATTGCCGCCGTCCTTGTGGAAGATGTTGGAGTAACCCTTTTCCAAAGTCAGGACAATATCAGAGGAATCATCCCCGGACTGACGGAGTCTGGCGTCGAAAGCTTCAAACGCCTGCCGGGCGTTGTATTCGCCTCTGATCATCCTGGAGACAACATCCCTGGATGCGGAGAAAAACTCATTGGAGGCAATACGAATATACAGATAGTTCTGATTGATCAGAGGCTGCAGGTTTGACAGATAGGGAGAAATCTGCAGATTCACATTCTGGCTGTAGGTCAGCACGTCCTCACCGCCGGCCAGTTCATTCTGTGCTCCCTCAGAGAGCATCACATTCAACACCCGCATAGCCTTTTCCAGACGGGTCTTGTCCTGCTCCAGATCCCGGTTCAGAGCCACCTGAAACTGGGGGTAGGTCAGCAGCCACTGTTCACCCTTTTGGCCAAAGTATGGCAGCATAATTGCATTTACGCCAGCATGATTGAACCTGACGGTGTCGCCTCCACCTGCGCGGATCATGGCTACCTTTCCCGCGCTGAACATTTCAATGACGGGTGAATAATCCATATCCACGTCCTCAGGCTGAAGGTTCACATCTTTGATGAATTGCTCCATACGGGCAAAAGCCTCGGGCCAGATGGTGTCATCCAGACCTGTGACCTCCATATCCGTAGGATCTTCATACCGGGTGCGCCACTTGCGCCCCTCGGTGGAAGTAAGCTCGGGGATGATCAGGCCCTGCAGGATCTCCATGCATGTGTAATCATAAACAAAATCGGCGGTAAAGCCCCGGATGCCCACTTCCTCAAAAGCCTGACAGGCGGAGACAAAGCTTGCATAATCCGTTGGCAGGGGAATGTTGTACTGGTCAAAGAGCGCTTTGTTGGCAACAAGACCATCCACCTCTGCACACAAAGGCAGCCAGTTCACGCTGCCGTCCTCATTGGTGAAGTTTTTGAGGTAGGAATCATAGATTGCACCGGCTTCTTCGGTAGTGGATAAATCCATCAGGCTGCCTTTCAGGGCCATTGCATCGTGCAGAGAAAAACGGCGGCAGGTGATAATGTCCGGCAGGGCGTCGTTCTCGTTCATGAACTTATAAAATTCAAGGTCGTTATTGCCTACCACAAACTGGATATTGATATCTGGAAGCTTGGACTGGACATAGGGAGCGTATTTTTCATACATTGCCGTGCTCCACATATATACCGTAATGGTGTCGGCATCCTCTTTCGCGGTATCCTTTGCGCTGCAGCCTGCCAGAAAGCATGCTGCAACAGAAAGGGCAAGAAACAAGCAAATCAGTCTTCTTTTCTCCATTTGTTTTCTCCTCTTCGTTATTTTTT
>CAMFZO010000061.1 GCA_946006895.1 uncultured Clostridia bacterium
GGGCTCGGAGATGTGTATAAGAGACAGATCCTGATCCTGTTGTTCTCCTGCTGCGGATGCAACGGCATCGGCCTGAACAACGGCTGCGGCAATAATTGCGGCTGCGATAACAACTGCGGCTGCTGCTAATTCTTCCAACCGGCGGAGGGGCCAGCCCCCTCCGCTTTTCCCAGTGTTTGGGGCTGGAAATTGTTGACGACCTGTGATATAATAAAATGGTACATAGAATCACAAAGGAGAATCGCCATGGAATCCTTCAAAGAGGAAGTTGAGCGCCAAGACGGGCAGCGGCCTGTCGGCTATCAGAGAAAGCCCCGCAAAAAACGCCGCAAGACCATGGGCGTGATCGCTTTTTGCCTCGCGTTTCTGACGCTGCTGACGCTGGCGGCATTGGGCGCATATGCCTTTCTGCGCTTCCGGGGCAATCTGTTCTCCGGCGGCGACCTGACTCTGGTCACTGTCGCCATCATCGTCTGCGCGGCAGTCGCGGGGATCGCCCTGATTTTGGCGGTGACCACCCTGTTCCTGCGCCGCCAGCGGAAAGGACTTGCCGTCGCCGGATTGCTGATCTCTCTGGCGGTGCTGCTGATCTGCGTGGCTGCCATGTACGTCTATCAATATATCTTCGCAGACCTGCGCCACGACGAGGCCATGAACGCTCTGGCAGAGGCGGAGCTGAACGTTGTGGAGATCGAAAACGGCGAGGTCATCCGGGAAACGGAGGCATTGGAAAGCACGGCCTCCGTGGAGGAGCTGGAGCGTCTGGCGCGGGAGAAGGAGGTCGAGTTTGAGAGTTTGAGCGACGGGGAGATTCCCGAGGAAGCGCTGGCAAAAATGGACGCCGGCGACCCGGTGGGGCCCAGCTACCTGCTCTCCGGCTCGGAGCAGATCACCAATTTCCTTCTGTTCGGTACCGACGACAACGACTCCTCCGACAGTATCATCGTCCTGTCGCTGGACCGCGTCCATAGAAAGATAAAGCTGATCTCCATACCCCGTGACTCTTACGTCCTGATGCCCCAGTGGGGCAGCTACGCAAAGCTGGCCTACGCCTATACCTGGGGCGGCGCGCAGTTGGCCGTCAGCACCGTCAACCGGAACTACGCCTTGAACGTGACCGATTATGTCGCGGTGGATTTTGACCAGCTCAAGGAGATCATCGACCTGCTGGGCGGCATCGATGTGGAGCTGGGGGAAGAGGATTACGGCTACAACAGCCATATGACCGGCGCGCAGGCCCTGCGCTATTCCCGCGACAGAAGCGACAGCGAGCTGAACCGCACCAAGCGGCAACGTCGTGTGATCACGGCCATTTTGGATGCGCTGCGCCAGAAGCCCATCACGGAATATCCGGCCTTTATTCGCACCTGCCTGGGGATGTGCACGACATCCTTCTCCTCCTCGGAGCTGATCGAGCTGTGCATGGAGGTCACCCAGAACAGCTACGGCGTGGAGTCCTACTCCGTGCTGGAGCACGTGGACTACTGGGGCGGCAAGCTGGGCGAAATGCAGTATTTCTATGTGGTCTACGACCTGAACCGCGCCAGCGACTGGATGTACCGCGCCATCTATGAGGACCTCTACGTCTCCGGCTATGAGGCGGAAAAAGCCGCACAATAGTTTTCCGCGCAACGAAGCAATAAGGAATGCCCGCTCCTGCCTGATTGACAGGAGCGGGCATTATTCTTTTTTGTTACGCCTCGGGCTTGTTGCCGGACTTTTTGCGGCGGTAGTAGCGGTGGTGGCGGTTGCTTTTAGACTTTGCAGGTCCGTCACCCTCTTTGGAGGCTTCGGCTTTGGGCGTTTCCGCCTTGGCCTGAGCTTGCTGCTTGGGTGGATTCTGCTTTTTGGCCGGCTTGGAGGTTTTGGTTTCCGGCTCCCGGACAGGCGCTTCCTTGGGTGCGTCCGTCTTGGGCTTGTGGTTCTTTCCGCCTCTGCGGCGGCGAGGTGTATCCTTTGCCATGCCTTCCGCCTCATGCTCCTGCGCGTAGACGCCCTCCTCCACGGTCTGGGCGCTCTTTTTCAGGACCACCGGCTCCAGATAGGTGGAAAAAGTGGGGGATTCCTGCTTTTTTTGCGATTTTCCGCCGGAAATAGGGGCCAGATCCTCGGGAATAGGCTCGTCGGTCTTCTTGGCTTTTCCGTTGCGCAGGACGCAGATGTCGCAGTTTTTGTGGCAGACTACCGTGTCCGGCTGCTTTTCCAGGCGCACATGGACGCTCTGCCGCAGCAGATTGACGTCGGTGACAGTGCCGCGCCCGTCGGGTGTGTCGACGAAGGACTCGGCCTTGGGGCTGGTGCGCAACAGATCCTCATAGGCTTCCTGCTCGTAGTTCAGACAGCACATGAGCCTGCCGCAGGTGCCGGAAATTTTCGTGGGGTTCAGACTGAGATTCTGCGTTTTTGCCATTTTGATGGATACGGGCTGGAAGTCGTCCAAAAATTCCCGGCAGCAGAAGGGCCGCCCGCAGATGCCCAGACCGCCGACCATCTTGGCCTTGTCGCGGACGCCGATCTGGCGCAGCTCGATGCGGGTTCGGAGTACCGAGGCCAGATTTTTGACCAGCTCCCGGAAATCCACCCGTCCGTCGGCGGTGAAGAAAAAGAGGATCTTGCTGCCGTCGAAGGCATATTCGGCGGAGACAAGCTGCATATCCAGCTTCAGATCAGCGATCTTCTGCAGGCAGACGTTGTAGGCGTGCTTTTCCCGCTCACGGTTTTCCGCGTCGGTTTTTTTATCCTGCTCCGTGGCCAGCCGCAGAACAGGACGCAAAGGCGCCACGACCTCACGTCCTGCGACCTGGTGATTGCCGCGGACGCACACGCCGAATTCCGGGCCCCGGGCAGTGTCGATGATGACCTTGTCCTCCGCATGAAGCTGCAGAGTACCGGGGTCAAAGTAATAGACCTTGCTGTTGTTGCGAAACTGCACGTCGCAGACGGTAACAGCGTTGTTTTCCGTATGTTCCATAATAACTCCTCAGAGATAGATTTTTTACAGCCGCGTTGCCAGCAGCCCGCAGATATGGGCCGTGCCCACATTGGCCTCGCAAAGCTCCATGGCCTGACGCAGAACCTCCGCGTCAGACAAAAGGGAGGCGGCAGAGCGCTTTCGGGCAAGATGGGCGCACTCGGGATATAGTGCCGGCTGACCGCATTGACAGCGGAGCGCGGCGGCAAGAAGAACCTGCCACTGCTGCAGGATGGGAAGAAGCTGCTCCCGTTTCAGCTTTTCCATAGGGGCGGTCACCCGAAGAAGTGCGCCGGGGCTGCCCTGACACAGAGCCTCCGCAAGGGCCTTGCTCTGGGGCAGCAGGTCACCCGCCTCCTCCAGCGCCGTGACCGCCTGGCCCAAATAGCCGCCGGAGCGTTCCATTGCCGCACGGATCGACTCGGGCGCTGCGTTGGGGAAGCGCCGCGTCAGCTCCTTGCGCAGCAGAGCTTCCGGCAGGGGAGAGAGGCGCAGCTCCACACAGCGGCTGCGGATGGTGGGCAGGAGCTGCTCGGCGTGCTCGGCCAGCAGCAGAAAAACGCCGTAGGCCGGAGGCTCCTCGATACACTTGAGCAGGGTGTTCTGGCCCTGGGGATTCAGGTCCTGGGCACGGGGGAAAAGATAGATCTTTTTCAGCCCCTCGTTGGGACGGATATAGAGGTCGGCACAGGCGTCGCGCACCAGCTTGACCGGGATGATCTTTTTCTCCGGGTCGTCTACGGTGATCAGATCGGGATGCACACCGCCGAGGACCTTGCGGCATTGGGGGCATTGCAGGCAGGGGCGATTTGTCCCAGTGCACTGCATGGCGGCGGCCAGATACTTCGCCAGAGTCCGCTTGCCGGAGCCGACAGGACCCGTCAGCAGATAGCAGTGGGAGAGTTGGCCCTTTGCCAAAGCGGTGGAAAGACGCTGCTTCAGGCCGTCATTGCCGAGAAATGTGTCCATGCGGCGTCCTCCTTTCCAATCTACTATTATAATATGTATTCGGAAGTTTTTCTACAAAAATTTTGCAAATTACAGAAAAAACCAGCAGATCAATCGAAAGCAAGTCCCAAATAGGCCATTCTCGGCAGGCGGACGCCGCCAAGAGCCTTTGCCATGCCGAAGGGCGTGCCGTGTCCCTCCGTCCGCACGACAGCGCTTTGGCAGTGCAGCGCCGCCGCCAGCGCCGACGCAGCTGCCGGGCAGTCCGGCAATAGCTCCTTGATGTGAAGAAGGACACCCTCTTTCTGCACCGCCGCGCAGCAGACCAGCTTGTCCGTCTCAGCGCGGTACAGTCCCGCGCCGCCGGATATCACCTCCTGCAGATGCAGAAGCGGCGCGTCATAGGACAAAAACGAGCCAAAAAGCTGCATTTCCCGCAGACTGCGATAGCCGTCGGCGTCGATTCTGGTGAGCTTCACAGGGCCGGCTTTTGCCGGTACCGAATATTCCCTGTGATAAAAGACCGTCTCATAGCCCAGCTTTTCATAAAAACGGAACAGGTTCGTATTTGCAGGCACCAATGCCGTCACGGCGACCCCTTGCCGCCGCAGAGCATTTTCTGCATATGCCGTCAAACCGGCGGCAAGGCCCTGATTACGGCGCTCCGGCGCGGTGCAGACGGCATAGAGGTACGCGGCGGGAAGCAGACCGCCCGCCTCGTCCACCAGGTCGGCAGACAGCGCACAGAGCATGGAGACGGCCTTTCCGCCATCCCAAGCGGCAAAAACGCGAACCTCATCGCCCACGGCGCGCCAAAAGGCCGTAATCTCCTGCTCCGTGTCGCCGAAGCACTGCTGCCAAAGCCCGTTCAGCGTCGGATACTCCGCCGTCGAGAGCTGCCGGTAGGTCGTCATTGTTTTTCCTCCGCGATATATTTTTCCAGCAGAAGGTCAGGGAAGTAGCTCTCCTTGGCCTGCCGCAGACCGGCAATGCCCATGTCATCCTCCCGGTTCAGAAAGCGGATCTGGGGGTATTTTTCGTGGATGCGGCGGGCAAATTCCCGGTTGACCATGGGGTAGGCTCCGTTGATATCCGCCCGGGCCTTTTCAAAGTTCACGTCAAAGGTGTCCTCACGGATGCGGTTGCCCATGGAAAAGGCTACTACGCCCTCGGAGGTTTCCAGGACGATACCCTCCATGTGCAGCTCGTCAAAGTGGTCAAAGGCCTTGGAAATGGCGCGGCGTTCGCCGGAAAAATCCTGATTGTGGGTGTAGTGGCTGCGGTACCAGGCCTCTGTAAAGGCACGGCAGCGGGGCAGCAGCTCCTGTGTCAGCGGCAGGACCCGCCACTCAGGGAAGCCGGCCTCAAAACGGTTGCAGTGGTTGCGCTTGGCCTGGAGCTTTTTGCCGCGTAGCTCCGTCAGCCGCTCAATGTCGTATACGTAGTCGAAGCTGTCGCGCTCCGGCCGGAAGGTGAACTGCCCGGGGAAAACCGCTTCCAGACGGGCGGTATCTTCTGCCGAAAGGCCGAACAGCACAAGAGGGATGCCACGCTGCCTGGCATCACTGCGCAGAAGCTCCACCAGTTCCGTCAGGGAGCCGGAAAGAGGAAAGAGGTAAGAGCTCCAACTGCCGAAACGGCTGAAAAAGAGGGGCGTGCCGTCGGCAACGGCGACGTACTGTTCGCCCCAGAAAAGCAGGTTGGCAAAGGAATATTCGCTGCCGTGTCCGGCGGCGGAGTAGAGATGGCTGTGGATCGTTTCACGGTCTGCAAGGGTGATCTCGCGGAAGTTCAGCATAAAATGGCCTCGATTTCGATTATTTCTTATATAATACCACTATGATACCACAAAATCGTCCCAGGTCAACCGCATACTTGCTTTTTTCATGGGAATGAGGTATTCTAAACAAAGGAAGTGATACGATGAAAAAGATACTGGTCGCCCTTTCCGGCGGCGTGGACAGCGCCTGTGCCTGCCTGCTTCTGCGGCAGCAGGGCTATGAGGTGGGCGGCGCGACCATGCTTCTGCGCGACGGTGGAGAGCGGGAGACCGAGGACGCCCGCGAGGCTGCCCGTCAGATGGGCCTGGAGTTTTTCCTGCTTGATCTGCGGCGGGAATTCCGGGAGCGGGTCATTGAGCCTTTTGCCCGGGTCTACCAGTCCGGCGGCACCCCCAATCCCTGCGTCGTCTGCAACCGCACCATGAAATTCGGCCTGTTCCTGGAAAAAGCCCTGGAACTGGGCTATGACGGCATGGCGACGGGCCACTATGCGCGGATCCTGCGGGAAAACGGACGCTATATACCCTGCAGCGCCCGTGACCGGGCCAAGGATCAGACCTATATGCTCTGCTCCCTGTCGCAGGACCAACTGGCGCACACTCTGTTTCCTCTGGGCGAGGCTGCGGATAAGGAATCGGTGCGCAGGGAAGCCCTTGCAGCGGGCCTGAGCCTTGCGCGCAAGCATGATTCTCAGGACATCTGCTTTGTCCCCGACGGGGACTATATGGCCTATCTGACTACCTGCGGGCTGAAGCCCCAGACCGGTCATTTTATCACCGCAGACGGCAGCGTCCTCGCGCCCCACAGGGGCATGGAGGCATATACCATCGGGCAGCGGCGGGGTCTGGGAATTGCCCTGGGGGAGCGGACCTATATTTTGGGCAAGCGGGGCGCGGACGTGATCCTCGGTCCGGAGGAGCAGCTCTATTCCCGGCGGGTCTTTGTCGGCGGGGTGAATTATTTCCCCTATGAAGCGCCGCCGCAGCCCATACGGGTGGAGGCAAAGCTCCGTTATACAACAACATTCGCACCGGCGCTCCTGACGCCCACGGCAGAGGGCTGTGAGCTTCTGTTTGACGCGCCCCAGCGTGCGGTGACGCCGGGTCAGACCGCCGCCTTTTACGACGGAGAACGGCTCGTCGGCGGCGGCACCATCACCGGCAGTGAAAAAGAATAACAAGTGAAGGAGAAGGAACGATGAAATGTAAAAAATGCGGTCGGCCCATGGGCAAAAGCGGCCTGTGCAGCCATTGTGACAAGGAGAAGATCGCCAAGCTGGCGCAGCCCAAAAGCAAAAAGCACCTGTATCTGGCGCTGGGAGCCGTCGCGCTGGTGGCGGTGGTGGCTTTGGTGCTGATCTTCACACTCGGCGGCGGAGAGACGGAAACTCCCACGGAGCCGCCTCAGTCGCCCACAGAATCGGCGGAAGCGACCTCCGGACAGCCGGCCGCCTCCGGCAAGCACCATGTGCAGATCGAGATTCGGGACTACGGCACCATTTCCGTGGAGCTGGATGCCGACGCGGCGCCCATCACCGTGGAAAACTTCCTCAAGCTGGCCAACGAGGGCTTCTATAACGGTCTGACCTTCCACCGCATTATGGAGGGCTTCATGATGCAGGGCGGCGACCCCGACGGCAACGGCACCGGCGGCTCCGACGAGACTATCCAGGGCGAATTCTCCGAAAACGGCGTGGAAAACCCCCTCTCCCACACCCGAGGCGCCATCTCCATGGCCAGAAACGGCTACGATATGAACAGCGCCAGCTCCCAGTTCTTCATCGTCCATGAGGATTCCACCTTTCTGGACGGTCAATATGCCTGCTTCGGTTACGTGACCGACGGCATGGATGTGGTGGACGCGGTCTGTGAAGCGGCCCGGCCTACCGATGACAACGGCACCATCCGGCCGGAGGAACAGCCGGTCATTACGGAAATTCGGGTGATCGACTGATGGGTAAAATGCTGGTTTTGGCGGAAAAACCTTCCGTCGGACGTGAACTCGCACGGGTCCTGGGCTGCCGGAAAGGCGGCGAAGGCTACCTGGAGGGGGACCGCTA
>CAMFZO010000062.1 GCA_946006895.1 uncultured Clostridia bacterium
TTTTTAATCAAGAATCAGTATCAGAGGGGGCCTGGGATGTGTGCATAACCGCATCCGCGGTGGTAGGGCTCTTCATGCAGGCAAGTCATGACTTCCTGCAAACCGTGCCGGTGGTTATGATTCTGTCTGCGCAGCAGAACGCCCTCAGATGTATTCCTGCTTCTGCACATCCACCATACCCCGGGTCGTCAGCCGCAGGGTCGGAATGACCGGCAGGGACATGAAGGACAGGGTCATAAAGGGGTCGATGTCCCGTGACGCGCCCAGACGGAAGGCCTGTTCCTTGGCCGCCTCCAGACGGCGGTTGACGCTGATGAGGCTGTCGTCGCTCATAAGGCCGGCGATCTCCAGCACCACCTCGCCCTTGGCCTTCCCCTTCTCCGCCACGACGATGCCGCCGCGATTCTCCACCACGCGGTTGGCGGCAAAGGCCATATCCGCTTCATTGGTCCCCACAACGATGATATTGTGAGAATCGTGGGAGATGGAGGTAGCGACAGCGCCGCTCTTCAGGCCGTAGCCCTGGATGTAGCCCAGGCCGATATGTCCGGTCCCCTTGTGGCGCTCGATGACCGCGATCCGCAGGATGTCCTTTTCCGGATCAATGGCCTCTGCCCGTCCGTTGTCGGTGGAGATGATCTCCCCCGCCACCAGACCGATGACGCCCTGAGCACCGTTGGGACGGAAATCCTCCGGGCGCAGACGGGCCACACGGAAGGTATCGTGAGCCTTTTCCGCCAGAGACTTTTTCAGATTTGCCGCCGCGAAGGGCTGAACCACGCCGCCCTCACAGCTTACAGCGCCGCGCTTGATGACCAGCTCCACACGGAAGCGCTCAAAGCCGTCAATGACCGTCAGGTCTGCCCGGTAGCCCGGAGCAATGGCCCCCCGGTCCCTGAGGCCGAAATACTCGGCGGGATTCCGGGTGGCGGCCTTGATGGCGGTGATAGGCTCTGCGCCATAGCTCACAGCTTTTTTGATGATGTAGTCGATATGGCCCTTTTCCAGCAGGTCGATGGGATGCTTGTCGTCGGTGCAGAAGACGCACCGGTCCGCGTAGCTTTCTTTCAAGAGCGGTGCCAGCGCCTCCAGATTCCGGGCGGCGGTGCCGTCGCGGACCATGATATACTGGCCGCTGCGGAGCTTTTCCAGCGCTTCTTCGACCTCGGAACACTCGTGGTCGGAGCGGACGCCCGCTGCGGCATAGGCCGCCAGCTCCTTGCCGTATACGCCGGGGGCGTGGCCGTCGATGAGCGCGCCGTGGCTCTGGGCGGCAGCCAGCTTCTCCAGAACCTGCTGGTCCTTGTGGACCACGCCGAAGGCGTTCATCATCTCCGCCAGTCCCAGCACCCGGGGATGGTCATAGAAGCCGTCGATGGCGCGGTGATCCAGTTCCGCACCGGCTTCATCCAGAGGGGTGGAGGGGACGCAGCTCGGCAGCATAAAGAGTACGTCCACCGGCAGATTTTCCGTGGACTGGAGCATATATTCGATGCCGTCGGTGCCCATGACATTGGCGATCTCATGGGGGTCTGTGACCACGGTGGTCGTCCCGTGGGGCACGACGGCCTTGGCAAATTCGCGGGGGCTGACCAGGGAGGACTCCAGATGGATGTGCGCGTCGATAAAGCCCGGGCAGACGATCTTGCCCGCCACGTCGATCTCCGTCACGCCCTCATAGCTGCCCGTTCCGGCAATGCGGCCTTTGACGATCGCAATATCGCCCTTGCAAAGCTCGTTGGAAAACACGTTGACATAGACGGCGTTTTTCAGAACCAGATCGGCTTTTTTCCGTCCCATGGCCACGTCGATGAGGACCTGTTTCTCCGCCACTGCCTGCTGCAGCCCGGCAGTCTTGCTGTTTTCAGACATATTACATTGTCCTTTCTCAGGGATTTCGGAATAATGTTATCATAGCACACATATCGTCGCTTTTCCACAGGCAATCTGCACAAAACTCAGGAGTGTTTTTTGTGTGCTTGCCATGAGAGAACTTTGGTGTTATAATCTAATTTGAAAGAAGGAGGCGCCATCATGACCACTCTGCTGCATATCTGCTGCGCGCCCTGCGCCAACCAGTGCATCAACGTTCTGCGGGCCGACGGCTTCCAACTCACCGGTTTTTGGTACAACCCCAATATCCACCCCTTTACCGAATACCGCAGCCGCCGCAACTGTCTGCGCGACTATGCCCAAAGCGTGGCGCTTCCCCTGGTGGAGCGGGATGAATACGCCCTGCGTCCCTTTGTCCGGGAGGTGGCCGGGGATATTGCGCAGCGCTGCGTCAAATGCTATGAAATGCGCCTGTTCGCCGCGGCAAAGGCGGCCTCCGAGGGCGGCTTCGACAGCTTCACCTCCTCTCTGTTCATCAGCCCCTATCAGAACCACGAGCTGATGCGGGAGGTGGCAGAGCGGGCAGCGGCGGATTTCGGCGTACAGTTTCTCTACCGGGACTTTCGCCCCTATTTCCGCGCAGGCCAGGAGCGTGCCCGGGAGCTGGGAATGTATATCCAGAAATACTGCGGCTGCGTGTTCTCCGAGGAGGAGCGCTATCTCAAGCCGTCCAGGCGCATCCCATAAGAGCTGCGCCCTTTGCGGCGGACAATCACATCAGAAAAATAATTTAGGAGGAATCAACCAATGCGCATTACCGACGACATTCTTTATATCGGTGTAAACGACCATCAGGTGGACCTGTTCGAGGGCCAGTACACGGTGCCCAACGGCATGGCCTACAATTCCTACGTCATTCTGGACGAGAAGATCGCCGTCATGGACACGGTGGACGCCCGTTTCACCCACGAATGGCTGGACAATCTGGAGGCCGTCCTCGGCGGCAGAAAGCCGGACTATCTGGTCGTGCAGCACATGGAGCCGGACCATTCGGCCAACATTGCCAATTTCCTCCGGCTCTATCCCGAGACCACCGTCGTCGCCACCGGCAAGGCCTTCGTCATGATGCAGCAGTTCTTCGGCGCTGATTGTGCCGAGCGCCGCATCACCGTGGCAGAGGGCGACACCCTTTCCCTGGGCCGCCACACTCTGAGCTTCTATATGGCCCCCATGGTCCACTGGCCCGAGGTCATGGTCACCTATGACGCGGCGGACAAAGTCCTTTTCTCCGCCGACGGCTTCGGCAAGTTCGGCGCTCTGGATGTTGAGGAGGACTGGGCCTGTGAGGCGCGGCGCTACTACTTTGGCATTGTCGGCAAATACGGCGCCCAGGTGCAGAAGCTGCTGCAAAAGGCATCCGGCCTGGACATTTCCGTGATCTGTCCCCTTCACGGCCCCGTTCTGACGGAGAACCTGGGCTATTATCTGGGCCTCTACCAGACCTGGTCGTCCTATACCCCCGAGGACGAGGGCATTCTCCTGGCCTACACCTCCGTCTACGGCAACACGAAAAAGGCCGTGGAGCTGCTGGCCGAAAAGCTGAAGGCCAAGCACTGCCCCAAGGTCACCGTCTGCGACCTGGCGCGGGAGGACATGGCCGAGGCGGTGGAGGACGCGTTCCGCTACAGCAAGCTGGTCCTGGCCACCACCACCTACAACGCCGAGCTCTTCCCCTATATGCGCCAGTTCATTGAGCATCTGACGGAGCGGAATTATCAGAACCGCACCGTCGCCCTGATTGAGAACGGCTCCTGGGCGCCCCAGGCGAACAAGATCATGCGCACGATGCTGGAAAAGAGCAAGAACCTGACCTTCGCCGAAAACACCGTCACCATCAAGTCCGCCCTGGACGAAACCTCCAAGGCACAGCTCGACGCTCTGGCTGACGAGCTGTGCGGCGAATACCTGGCGCAGAACGAGGACACCGCCGACAAAAACGACCTGACCGCCCTGTTCAACATCGGCTATGGCCTCTACGTGGTCACCTCCAACGACGGCAAAAAGGACAACGGCCTCATCGTCAACACCGTCAGCCAGTTGACCAACACCCCCAACCGGGTGGCCGTCACCATCAACAAGGCCAACTATTCCCACCATGTCATCAAGCAGACCGGCAAGATGAACGTCAACTGCCTGTCCGTGGAGGCACCCTTCTCGGTGTTCCAGACCTTCGGCTTCCAGAGCGGCAGAACGGTGGACAAATTTGCCGACTGCACGCCCCTGCGTTCGGACAATGGCCTGGCCTTCCTGCCCAAGTATATCAATTCCTTCCTGTCTCTCAATGTGGAGCAGTATGTGGACCTGGACACCCACGGAATGTTCATCTGCAGCGTCACCGAGGCGCGGGTCATTTCCAAGGCCGAGACCATGACCTACACCTATTATCAGAAGAACGTCAAGCCCAAGCCCGAGACCAAGGGCAAAAAGGGCTGGGTCTGCAAGGTCTGCGGCTATGTCTACGAGGGCGAGACCCTGCCGGAGGACTTTATCTGCCCGCTGTGCAAGCACGGTGCCGCGGATTTTGAGCCGATCCAGTAAGCACTGTCTTTTCCTTTCATATCAAATCAAACAAAAAAGACACCGGGCGCCCCAAAGCGGGGCGTTCGGTGTCTCTTTTGCACTATTTCGCTGATTCTGCCGCGTTTATATCTCCATAATGACCGGCAGGATCATGGGATTGCGCTTGGTGTTCTTAAACAGGTACTGGCTCAGATCGTTCTTGATGGTGGATTTGATGGTGGCCCAGTCGGAGATGTTCCGTGCGCGGCAGACCTCCAGGGAGTGGCTGGCGATCATACGCATGGCCTCCATCAAATCCTCGTTGTCCTTGGTGTAGACAAAGCCACGGGTGATAATATCCGGGCCGGACAGCACGGAGCCGTCCTCGCTGGAAAGGTTGACGCAGACCACGATCATGCCGTCCTGCGCCAGGTGCTTGCGGTCCCGCAGGACCACGCTGCCCACGTCGCCCACGCCGGTGCCGTCCACCAAAATCTTGCCTGCCGGCACGATCTCACCCAGCCGGCAGGTCTTGTGGGTGCAGTCAATGACCCGGCCGATGTCGCCGATCAGGATATTCTTGGGGCTCATGCCCATCTGCCGCGCCAGAGCGGCGTGCTTCTGCAGATGGCGCTGCTCGCCGTGAACGGGGATAAAATAACGGGGCTTGGTCAGGGCATGAATGATCTTCAGCTCCTCGCAGCAGGCGTGGCCCGAGACGTGCAGGCCCTCCAGCTTGTCGTAGATCACGTCGGCGCCCTTGCGGTAAAGCTCGTTGATGATGCGGGAGACGGCCTTTTCATTGCCGGGAATGGCGGAAGCGGAAATGATGACCTTGTCACCGGGCTGAATTTCCACCTGGCGGTGGCTGGAGAAGGCCATGCGGTACAGGGCGGACATATTTTCGCCCTGGGAGCCGGTGGAGACGATGACGACCTTGTCCTTGGGCAGGGATTTGATCTGGTTGATGTCCACCAGCGTTCCCTCGGGGATGTGGAGATAACCCAGCTCCGTGGCCACCTTCAGAATATTTTCCATGCTGCGGCCCGTAACAGCCACCTTGCGCCCATGGCGCTGTGCAATGGCCAGGACCGCCTGGATGCGGTGCATATTGGAGGCGAAGGTGGTGACGATGATGCGGCTTTTGCAGCCCTTGAAGTGGCGGTCCAGACCGTCGGCGACGACGGATTCCGACGGGGTATAGCCCTGGCGCTCGACGTTGGTGGAGTCCATCAGCAGGGCATAGACGCCCTCCTTG
Source organism: uncultured Clostridia bacterium (assembly GCA_946006895.1). Taxonomy (GTDB): domain Bacteria; phylum Bacillota; class Clostridia; order Oscillospirales; family Oscillospiraceae; genus JAZOXB01. The sequence goes on from CAMFZO010000062.1 coordinate 5,651, forward strand.
CCCAGCATGCCGAAGCGGCCCAAATCGGTCATACCGTCCTCCGCCGTCGGGTCGATCTTAAAGTCGCCGGTCATGACCACGGTGCCCACCGGCGTCTTGATGGCAAAGGCCACCGCGTCGGCAATGGAGTGGTTGACATGGATGAATTCCACAGTGAAGCAGCCGGCCTTGACGACGTCGCCGGGCTTGTGGGTGACGAGCTGGGTCTTGGCCACCATGTCATGCTCCTCCAGCTTGAGCTTGATGAGGCCCAGCGTCAGCGGCGTGGCGTGGACCGGGGCGTTGACCGCCTGCAAAACATAGGGCAGGGCGCCGATATGGTCCTCATGGCCGTGGGTGATAAAGAAGCCGCGCAGCTTCTTCTGGTTTTTCGCAAGATAGGTAACGTCGGGAATGACCAGGTCGACACCGTACATATCGTCCTCGGGGAAGCCGAGGCCGCAGTCCACCACGATCATATCCTTTCCGTACTCCAGGACGGTCATATTCTTGCCGATCTCATTCAGGCCGCCCAGAGGGATAATTTTCAGTTTATCTGCCAATATTTGACAACTCCTTTGTTGATTTTTGTTATGTACGCCCGCAGTGCGGATTGTAATGCGGATATTTCCGCTGTTGTTTTTCTGTTTTTTCCGTTAATGCACCGTGCAACGGAAACGCAAGCTCCGTGCAGCGCACAGCGCTCCCACGGAAACAGTATTTTACCGCCCGAACGGCTTCGTCTTCGGGGCTTTTCGCTTATCCTACGGAGTATGTATGCGCGGTCAGTTCTTTCTCAGGCGAAAAGCCATATCTCTACAGATAGGATTATACCACAAAATTTCCCTGAAGTATACAGTTTTTTGAAAACGGGCACACTTCCTGCGGAAAAATTCGAGAAAAGCGGTGGAAAAATCCTGCCGCTTGTGTTACAATAAAAAGAACTTATATGCAAATTTGCAAGAATCCAAAGACGGCACAAAGAGAGGTGTCCTCCTTGAATAAAAAATTCCGAAAGCTGACCCAGCCCGGCATGGCTGCCTACTTTGTGGTCATGGGCCTGTTCTGCGTCGCCGCTCTGGTGCTGGAGCAGCTTTACCTGGCCATCGGCGAGGCCGTTGTGACCCTGCTCCTGCTGGCAGGCTACCAGTGGGCCAACCTGCGCCGCCGCCGTGCGCTGCATGAATACGTTCAGTCCACCAACGAGATGATGCGCCGCGCCTCGGACAGCGAGGTTCCCTTCCCCGTGGCGCTGATCCAGCTCAATGAGGACGAGCTGGTCTGGTACAACAAGCCCTTTGCCGAGCTGACCGGCGTCCGCGACAGCCTCTCTGCTCAACGCATTTTTGAAATTCTGCCCGGCTTCTCCACCGATTGGCTGCGGGCCGGAAAAACCGAATGTCCCGATGAGCTGCGCTATCGCGGCAGGCGGTTCCACATCACCGGCTCCCTGCTCCCCACCACGGAAAAATCCGGCGGGGTCATGGGCATGATTTACCTGCAGGACCTGACGGAGCTGCTGCAGATCCGTGATGAGTATATCCGCTCCCGTCCCATGGTATCCATCGTTCTGGTGGACAACTACGACGAGCTGACCAACAACCTGCCCGATGCGGCCATTTCCAGCCTCAACGCGGAGATCAACACCAAGATCGGCGAGTGGGCCGACCGCTACGGCGGACTTCTGCGCAAGCTGGAGCGCAACCGCTACCTGCTGCTCTTTGAAGCCAGGGATCTGGCGGGCATGGCCGAGGACAAGTTCTCCCTGCTGGAGACCATGCGCAGCACCACCAATCCGGCGGGTATCGCCGCCACCGTCTCCATCGGCATCGGCAAGGACGGCGTGGACTTCCGCGAGGATTACAATTTTGCCGCCCTGTCCATCGAAATGGCCCTGTCCCGCGGCGGCGACCAGGCTGTTATCAAGGACCGTTACGACTTTACCTTCTTCGGCGGCCGCAACAAGACCACCGAGCGCCGCACCAAGGTCAAATCCCGGGTCATGGCCTCCTCCCTGTCCGAGCTTATCGTGCAGTCCGGGCGGGTCTTCGTCATGGGCCACAAAATGGCTGACCTGGACGCCGTGGGTGCT
>CAMFZO010000063.1 GCA_946006895.1 uncultured Clostridia bacterium
CTCCATGGCGTTGCGCTGGCCGAATTTGATATACTTCCCGCCGTGGTTTTCGTAGGCTGTCCGGCGGATGCGGATACAGGTCAGCAGCTCGCAGTCCTTCTGCAGCACCGTCTGGCCCGGGCCGGTGTGAAAGTCCACCGCGCGGACGACCCGCTCTCCCTGCAGGGAGGTCAGCGTCAGCTCGGCATCCAGAGCCAGCAGGGACGGGACGCTGTCGGCGCTGACTGCGCCGTTGCACAGATTGCCGCCGATAGTGGCCACATGGCGGATCTGGGGACTGCCCACCTGGTTGCACGCATCTGCCAGCATGGGAACGCAGCGGCGTGCCAGAGGATCGGTGTAAATGGCGTCAAAGCAGGTGCCGGGGCCGATCAGCAGATCGCCGTTGCCGTCCAGACGGATGCCCTGCAGCTCCGGCACTTCCATAATGCTGATGAGGGTGGCCTGACGGAGCTTGCGCTCTTTCATATGGATCATCACATCCGTGCCGCCGCAAACCACAACGGCGCCGGGATGCGCCTGTAAAAGGGTCAGCGCTTCCTGCACGGAGTTGGCGCGGAAGGTTTCCAAAATATCATACATAGGCGCTCTCCTTTCACGACTCGATCAGGCCGGCCTCACGGAATGCGTGAACCAGACGCTGGGGATTCATGGGCAATTCATGCAGCCCCACGCCGGTGGCGTGGAGAATGGCGTTGCGGATGGCGGAAGCCTGGGGGATCAGCGGCGGCTCTGCCAGACCCTTGGCGCCGAACGGGCCGGATTCCTCATAGGTCTGCACGAACTCGATCTCCATATCGGGAATGTCCATGCAGGTGGGCACCTTGTAATCCAGAAGATTGTTGTTCAGCGGTCTGCCGGTCTTGGCGTCGTACTGCATCTGCTCGCCCAGCGCGTAGCCGATCCCCATGGCAATGCCGCCCTGCATCTGGCCCTTGGCCAACTGGGGGTTCAGGATCCGTCCACTGTCCTGCAGGGAGTAGACCTTCTTTATGCGTACCTTGCCCAGCGGCACATCCACCTCCACATCCATAATGCTGACGCCGTAAGCCAGACAGATATTCTGCGCGGTATAGGTGGCCTCGGCGGTGATGTGGTCGGTGGCAGTCTTTTGGTCATTGACAAAGTTCATGTGGGTGCAAAGCTGCGCGATGGTACAGACCTCCCTGTCACCCTGCATGATCTTTTCGTCCTTCAGCGACAGCTCCTTCTCAGGCAGACCGTACACACCGGCGGCGTGGCGGACGATGGTTTCATACAGCTTTTCGGCGGCCAGCTTGACGCCCCGGCCGGAAATATAGGTCTGGCGGGAGGCGTACGCGCCGTTATCGTAGGGCGTCACATCGGTATCCTGGCAGGAGCAGACGGACAGCTTGCTCTCGGGAATGGAGGTCACCTGCGATACGATCTGGCACATGACCGTGTCCGAGCCCTGGCCCAATTCCGTGCAGCCCACCTGAATCTGGGCCGAGCCGTCCTCGTTCATGACAATGCGGCAGGAGCCGTTCTCCAACTGCAGGGGATAGACGCCGATCTTATAGGAAAACAGCGCCATGCCGATGCCCTTTTTCAGATGAGGGGAGGTCCTGTTGAACGCGTCATATTCGGCGCGCTTGCGATACCAGTCGCTGATCTCCACGCCGCGCTCGATACATTGGCGCAGACCGCAGGTGGTAACGGTAAATTTATCGAAGGGGTCCACAAAGCCCGCTTCATTGATGTTCTGCAGGCGGAACTGCACCGGGTCCCAGCCGTTGGCGCGGGCCATATCCTCCATCTGAGACTCCATGGCGAAGTTTAGCTGCGGAATACCGTAGCCTCGCATGGCGGCGGCGGAGGGCAGGTTGGTGTAGGCCGTGGAGGACTCGCCCACCTGCATCTCTGTGGCGCGGTAGGTCTGGAAATTGCTGGTGACGGCATAGGCGGCCACCGCGTGGGTATGCGCGGCATAGGCGCCGCCGTTGGAATTGATACGAATGCCGCGGCGGGTCAAATTGCCCTGTGCGTCGGCGGAAGCGGCGATGGTCATATCAAAGCCGTGACGCGTACGGGTGTTGACAAAGGTCTCCTCGCGGGTCAGAACGATGGCCACGCACCGGCCGCCCAGACGCCGGGAGGCCAGCGCCACAAGGGGTTCGTACATGGTGTCCTGCTTGTTGCCGAAGCCGCCGCCGATAAAGGGTTTGACGACCCGCACATCGCCCACGGGCATTTCCAGCGCCTCGGCAATATTGCGGCGCAGGGTATGGGGCACCTGATTGCAGGAGTACACCACCATGCGGCGGCCCTCCATATAGGCAAAGCAGGTGTTGTTTTCAATATGGCAGGCGTGGACCGCCGGCACGCGATAGCGCTCACCGCGCAGGTCCTCCCGTCCGGCAATGCGGTCGTCTGTGGAGAACGCGCCGGTGTACCAGGATACATCGCCCTCGGGGGAGATGGAAAAGTCCATGCGTGCCAGCTCGTTGGTGGGGCGGAATTCGTGCATGACACAGCCGGAGTTGATGGCATCCTCCGGACGGAGCATGGGAGGGTATTCCTCGTAGGTCACCTTCACCTTTTCCGCCGCCAACTGTGCGTGCAGGGGGGTGTCGGCCACCACGGCCGCCACGTCGTCGCCATAGTACAACACACGCCGGGACAGAATCAGCTTATCCTTGGTGTCGGCATGGTTGGGGTCCAGCGACAGGGGATGGCCTGCCGTGACATACTCCGTGCCGGGCACATCGAAGCAGGTGATAATCAGCTCCACACCGGGCATTTTTTCGGCCTCGGATGTGTCGATGGCGGTGACCAGGCCGTTGGCGATGGTGCTGTGCACCACCTTGGTATATAAGGCGCCGACGGGGATCAGATCCTCCACATATTTGGCGGTGCCGGTTACTTTTTGCTGTGCGTCCAGTCTTTTGACGCTCTTTTCAATGCCCATGCAATCGCCTCCTTTGCGATCATCGGATATCTTCGGGATCGTAGTACCAATCCAAGGAGTAGGGAATATCCTCAAATTTGTCCAGATAACTCCCGTCAATGAATTGATGCCAGTCCTCCACATAGTAGTCGCCGTTTTCGTACTGCAAACGGATTTCATAAGTCATGCCGACAATTCTGGCTGCCTGCAGGTAGACCACCGCGGCCTCACTGCCGTCGTCGCTGAGTGTCACCTCCGGATAGAAGAGATACAGCGGCGTAATGTAGGGATAGGTGCGGTCCTTTGCAAAGGCCCGGCAGAAATCCTCCTGAGAGATCTGCGCCCTGGTGTCCTCTGTCAGGAAGGCGTAGATCGCCTCCGGCGTGTCATAGGCGTGGTTAATCGCATCGGCATAGGCCTGTGCCCGCTCCATGGCGTGTTCGGCCGTCTGATTGCCCTTTGCGCAACCGCACAAGAGCAGCAGGCTCATCAGGCAAAGCAAAATAGCAAGGCAACGTTTCATATTACCGTTCCATTCTTGAATACGGGATTGTGTAAGCGCTGGGGAACTCCGCCTTCTTGGAAGCGAAGATCAGCGCGACGACGGTCAGAATATAGGGCAGCATCAGCAGCAGTTGGCTGGGAATGCCGGAGCCCAGTGCCTGCAAACGCACCTGCAGGGCAGAGGCAAAGCCGAACAGCAATGCGCCCCACATGGCCCTGCCCGGTGTGAAGCGGGCAAAGATGACGACGGATACGGCGATATAGCCGAAGCCGCCGATGACGGACTCGGTAAACATATTCAGGTAGGCAATGGTCATGAACACACCGCCCGCACCGGCATAGGCGCCGCCGATGATGACCGCGGCATAGCGAATACCGCTGACGCTGATGCCCTTGGAGTCTGCGGCACGGGGATGTTCGCCCACCGCCTTGATCTTCAGGCCGAAGGTGGTCTTTTCCAGAATGAACCAGGTGATCGGCACCAGAGCAAAGGCGATATATACCAGAATGTTGTGGTTAAACAGCACCGTTCCCACATAGGGGATCTTGGACAGACCGAAGAAATCCAACGACTGGAAGGGTACGATTTTGGCAGGCAGCGTGCGGATACCGAAAATCAGCCGGTAGATGTAGGCCGCCAGACCCGTGGCCAGAATGTTCATGCCGATACCGGCGATCACCTGATTGACACGCAGAGAAACGCTGAGCCAGGCCATCAGTACGCTGTACAGTGCGCCGGTCAGTACACCTACGGCAAAGCCGAACCACAGACTGCCGGTGGCTGCCGTAACGGAGAAGCCGCAGACGGCGGCCATCAGCATGGTACCCTCAACACCCAGATTCAGGATGCCGGCACGCTGGGTATAGATCTGGCCCAGAGCGGGCATCAGAATGGGGGTTGCAAGGCGGATGGTACCCGCCAGAAGACTGACGAGAAATCCCAGGGAAAAGACCTCACTCCACATGTTCTTTCTCCTTTCTTGCGAATAACTTGCCGAACCAGGTGTTCAGGCGCGCCATAGCCGTGTCCTTGGCAATAACGAGAATAATAATCAGGCCCTGGATGACATCCACCACAGAGTACGGCACATCCGTCATGCGCTGCATGCTGGCGCCGCCGCACAACAGCACCGAGAAGAACATGGCTGCGGCAATGATGCCGTAAACATTCAAAGAACCCAGCAGCGCCACAATGGTGGCGATATTGCCCGCGTCACCGGCGATGCCGTCCAGCAGGCGGTAGTTGATGCCGAAGGTTTCGATAAAACCGGCCAGTCCGGAGAAAGCACCGGAGATGCACATGGTCACGACCACGGTCTGCTTCACATGAATACCGGAATAGGTAGCCACCTTTTCACCCTGTCCCACCAAATTGATGCGGTAGCCCAGCGTGGTGCGCCAGAAGAAGATCATAATCAGCACCACCAGCAGCATCAAAAAGATACCGGCGTGCAGACGATACGTGCCGATCAGCTTGGCCAGACGCATACCGTCGGGAATCAGATCCGTCTGCGACAGATCGCTGTAGGGGTCCTGCATGGGGCCGTTGATCAGGTACAGCAGCAGGTAGTTGGCAATATAGTTGAACATCAGGGTCGTAATGACCTCGTTGGCATTGAAACGGGTTTTCAGCCAACCGGCCAGACCCGCCCACAGACCGCCTGCCACCACCGCGGCAGCAAAAGCGATCACCATGCGCAGGGGAATGGGTACGGGCAGATAGAGCGCCACCACCATGGAGCAGATGGAGCCCATGATAAACTGACCCTCCGCGCCGATATTCCAAAGCTGCGCACGGAAAGCAACAGAAACACCCAGCGCCATGATCAAGGTGGGAGTGAGCTTAACAAACAGCTCCGTAATCTTCTGCGTGCTGCCGAAAGCACCGCGCAGCATGGTGCTGTAAGCCTCGCCGGGCTGATTGTCGGAGAGGACGACCAGAATGGCGCCGATGAGCAGCGCCACAATCACCATTAAAACTGTGCCGAAGACTTCGCGTCCGGCATTGCGTACCAGTTTGTTTTTCATGCCTCTGCCCCCTCCAATCTCTTGCCCATCATCAGACTGCCGATCGTCAGCGGATCGGTGCCGCGGGGCAGAATACCCATCAGTTCACCGCCGTAAATAACGGCGATACGGTCCGAGAGCTGCAGCAGCTCCTCCATGTCGGCCGAGATCAGAAGACAGGAGGTGCCGCCGTTCCGCGCTTCCAGAATTTTGGAGCGGACATACTCCGCCGCACCCACATCCAATCCGCGCGTAGGCTGATTGGCGATCAGAACACGGGGATCGCTGTCAATCTCGCGGGCCAGGATCACTTTCTGCTGGTTGCCGCCGGAGAGATTGCGTGCCTCGTCATCGCCGCTGATGGCCTTAATCTGATATTCGCTCTGTGCCTTTTGCCACAGCTCGTCTACCACCTTGCCCTGCACCAGATGATGCTTGGCAACAGGAGCCTGGTCCAATCGCTTGAGGATCAGATTGTTTTTCAAGCTCCAGTTCATGGCCAGGCCCGTGGCGTGCCGGTCTTCGGGAATATGTGAAATGTGATGGCGAATGTAAAACAGGGGATTCTGCGCGGTGATGTCCTCCCCGTCCAGCAGCATACGTCCGCCGCTGTTGGGACGAAGACCTGTGAGCACTTCACACAGCTCCTTCTGACCGTTGCCGTCCACGCCGGCCAAACCAACAATTTCCCCTTCACGCAGGTCCAGAGAAAAGTTTTTCAGCGCGGTCACGCCCTTGTCATTGACGGCGCTGAGGTTTTCCATCTTCATACGCACGCCGCCCGGCGCCTTGGTGACCGGCGGAAAGTTGAACAGCACATCGCGGCCCACCATCATACGGGTCAATTCGTCCTTTGTGACAGAATCGTCGACCAGCTTGCTGCCGACGCACTTACCGCCGCGCAGCACGGTCACTTCATCCACGATAGAAATAATTTCTTCCAGCTTATGTGTGATGAGGATGATGGACTTGCCGTCGCTGCGCATTTTGCGCAGCGTGTCGAAGAAAATCTCGGTTTCCTGCGGTGTCAGGACCGCTGTGGGCTCGTCCAGAATCAGGATCTGTGCGCCCAGATAGATGGCGCTGAGAATTTCCACTCGCTGCTGCTCACCGACGGAAAGCTGCCAGATCTTGCTGTAGGGATCAATCCCCATATGGTATCGGTCAGACAGAGCTTTCAGCTCCTCTGCGGTCTGCTTGGTGTCCAGCAGAATACCGCGGCGGGATTTTTTACCGAGCATGACGTTCTCCACCACTGTCAGCGGACGCGCCAGCATAAAGTGCTGGTGTACCATGCCGATACCCAGAGAAATTGCTTTTATCGGGGATGAAATTTTTTCTTCATGACCATTGATCTCAATGGTACCTTCTTCCTGTTGGTACAGACCGTACAGCACATTCATCAAGGTGGTTTTGCCGGCGCCGTTTTCGCCCAGCAAACCGTGGATCGAGCCGCGGCGCAGGGAGAAATTGACGGCGTCATTGGCCTTTACGCCGCCGAATATTTTGGTGATCTGCTGCATTTTCACAGCCAGTTGTTCCATGGTGCAGTCCTCCTTCAAGGATGTAATAGGAAGGGCGCAGTCCGCCTGAAAGCAGACTGCGCCCGGGCGAATCAAACGGTTTTATACCTCGGGAAGATCAATGGCATCCTGGCCCAGCTTGGCATAGACATCCTGAATGACAGCAATGTCATCCTCTGTCAGCCAGCCCTTGACATCGTTCAGCTCCGTCATGGACAGACCGCCGTTGGCCACATTGATCATATAGGTTTCCTTCTCACCATCGCTGACAAAGGTGCCGTCCTGAATGCTGGTGAAAATGCGATCCAGCGCATTGGCCCACTCATACTGCAGACCGCTCAGCACGTTGTTGGGAGCCAGAGACTTCTGATCCTCCACATTGCCCAGAACATACATATCCTTCTCCTCGGCAGCCTGAACAACGCCCAGACCGATGCCGTCGCCGGAGTGCCAGATCACATCCACGCCGGCATCATACATACCGATAGCGGCCTCATAGGCGCCGGTGGTGTCGTTCCAGTCTCCGGTGTAGACTTCCTGGATCTCAATATCGGGATTGATGGATTTGGCGCCGGCCTTGAAGCCCTCGTGGCCGCGAGTAATCTCGGAGCCTTCGCCGCCGCCGATGACGCCGACCTTATTGCTCTGAGTAGCCAGAGCCGCGATGACGCCCATCAGGTAGCCGCCGGCCTCCAACTGCACATCGTAGCAGGCGGAGTTC
>CAMFZO010000064.1 GCA_946006895.1 uncultured Clostridia bacterium
GCACCGGCTATTCCGTCTCACTGCTGCCTGACGCCGACGCCGAGGCTCTGTCCCGCGGCATCCACTGTGCCGACGCCAGAGCTCTCGCGGCCACCCTGGAAGATTTTATTTCCTGATCGTCGGCGGATTTCCTCTTGATTTTCTCTGTAGCTGCGGTTATACTAAAAACAGAAAAAACAGGAGGCCCCCTATGGAACAGGACTACGGTGCGAATTATATTTCCATTACTGACGAAGACGGCGTTGAATACGAGCTGGAGGTTCTCTCCGCCGTAACCTATCAAGGCGCCGAATATCTGGCTCTGACCCCTGCCGACGCCGATGAGGACGCGGAGGAGCTGGAGGTCAGCATCCTCAAATCCGTCATGGACGGCGACGAGCCTGTTTTGGTGGCCGTGGAGGACGACGCCGAGCTGGAGGCGGTCTATGACCTGCTGATGCAGACGATGTTCGAGGACGACGAGGCTGAGGATTAGACGCTGTAAAATGAAAAAGGTTCCCTGCTTGGTTCGTGATAGTTCCCTTTAAACCCACATCATTTTTAAGGGACGCCGGACTTCCGCCTCGGATTGCAGGCCTCCCGTTCCGGCTCCGACCGCGAATGGACGTTGGAAGCAGCTAAGATGCGGAGAGGCGACCCACCTGCCTTTTTGTGCAGGTTATAAACGGAGCTACACGGCCATAGCGGGGTTTTGAAAAGACGGCGGTTGCCGTCTTTTTTCTTATCAAAAATAAAAATCTGTAAACTTTTCGCAGATTTTTCACTTTTTACTTGCAAGACGCGATATTTCACAGTATAATAGACACTGTTCTACGCCCGGAATCATTTTCGGGCAGATCCCACGAATGAGAGGTAATTAACAATGAGCGCTTCCCGTGAAAGAAAAAAGCGTATGCAGCAGCCCGGTGAGACCGTTCCTGCCGCACCGAAGAAAAAGAAGAAGCTGTCGGAAGGCTGGATCTTCGCCATCACCATCGTCCTGGTTCTTGCCCTGGTTTTCGGCGGGCTGATGATCTACCGCGCCCAGGAGCGTAGCAAGACGGTCCTCACCGTCGGCAGCCACGACGTCAGCGTAAAAGAATTCAACTATTTCTATAATTCCACCGTCAACACCCTCAGCTCCTACGCCAGCTATGTGGGCATCGACACCTCCATCGGTCTGGATAAGCAGTATGTGACCTCCGATGGTGCCATGTATCTGGGCCTGTTCGGCATCGACAGCTCCTATCTGGAGGACAAGGAGCTCACCGACGGCACCTATAACGTCACCTGGGCACAGTTGATCGCCGACGCCGCCAAGTCCAGCGCCATCAGCACCTATGTTCTCTACAACGCCGCCATGGATGCCGGCTTTGAAGTCACCGAGGAGATCGAGAACGAGGTCGAGGCCGGTATGGAGGTCATGCAGGGCTATGCCGACACCAACGGCGAGTCCCTCAACAGCCTGATCCGCCGCGTTTTCGGCAGCGGCTGCAACGCCAAAGGCTACCGTCAATACCTGACCGTCAACTACGTAGCTGAGCATTACGGCTCCGAGCTGACCTTCAGTGCCGACGAGATCAGCGCCCGCTACAACGAAAGTCCCGAGGACTACGACGTAGCCACCTACTATCTCTACACCGTTTCCGGCTCCAGCATGGTAGAGACCGCCGAGGACGGCACCACCCCCGAGGCCACTTCCGCCGACACCGCCAAGGCCAAGCTGGCTGCCCAGGAAATGGAAGCCAACTTCAACGTTGACGACGAGAACGTCTCCGTCCGCGCAGACAACACCCGCACCTCTGTTACCTCTCTGGTCAGCGAGGACGCCGCCGCCTGGCTCTTTGACGAGGCTCAGCCCGGCGACGTGAAGATGTATACCAAGGGCAGCACCTTCTATGTCTTCAAGCTCATTGACAAGGAAGACTACCAGACCGCCAACATTATGGAGCTGGTCATTGAGGCCGACCATGAGCATGAAGAGGGCGAGGAAGTTGACCACGAGCACGACGAGAACGAGCTGACCGCTGCGGAAAAGCTGGCAGCCGTAGAGACCTCCCTGGCCGCCGACAGCAGCCTGGAGAACTTCAAGTCTCTCATCGCCGAGTATTCCTCCGAGGAAGACGGCGAGGTCAACGGTATGACCCGTTCCACCATGTCCAGTGTCTCCCGGGAGATCCTGGAGTGGTTCCTGGAGGACCGCACCGCCGGCGACTATAAGGTCTTTGATGTCAGCGGCACCACCCTGATCCTCTACTTCACCGGCTACGGCGACAATTACAGCACCAAGGCCGTCAACTCCACTCTGGTCAACGAGTGGGCAGAGAACGCTATTGCCGAAGCCAAAGAAGCCTGCGGCTACAGCGAGGAAACCGCCATGCTGGGCAATGTGTCCATCTACGGCTAAATGAAAAAATGAAAACGGGCGCTGTTGGCAGCGCCCGTTTTTTGCAAAGGAGAGCAATATGGAAGAAGCCTTTCTGCGGGAGAGAATGCTCCTGGGCGCCCGGGCTATGGAGCGTCTGCGCGGCGCTCATGTCATCGTCTTCGGGATCGGCGGCGTGGGCAGCTATGCCGCCGAGGGTCTGGCCCGTGCCGGGATTGGCAGGCTGACCCTGGTGGACAACGACACCGTGGGCATGACCAATCTCAACCGCCAGCTCTGCGCCCTTTACTCCACCCTGGGGCAGTTTAAATCCGACGTCATGGCCTCGCGGGTGCGGGACATCAACCCGGACTGCCGCGTCACTTCCCTGCCGGAGCTTTACAGCGAGGAGACCAGGGAGCGCTTTTTCTCGGAGCGCTATGATTATATCGTCGATGCCATCGACCTGGTCTCCTGCAAGCTCAGCCTGATCCAGACGGCAAAAGAGCGGGGCATCCCCATCATCAGCGCCATGGGCACGGGAAACAAGCTGGATCCCACCCGCTTCCGCATCACCGACATCTCCAAGACCAGCGGCTGCCATCTTGCCCGGATCATGCGGCGGGAGCTTCGCAGCCGGGGCATCCTCCATCACACGGTTCTCTACAGCGAGGAGCTGCCCAGGACCCCCGATGGTGGAGAAGCGCCTCCTCCCGGCAGGCGGAGCATCCCCGGCTCCGTGTCCTGGGTACCGTCCTGCGCCGGTCTGATGCTTGCAGGCCACGTGGTGCAGGCGCTGATAGCAGAATGACCGGCTGTTTGCCTGCAAAAAACGCAGAACGTCTGACGACGCTCTGCGTTTTTTATACAATCGGGACTATAAGCCGGGTTCTGTCTTGACAGCCATCTATCTCGACGCACCGTTGCCGATACGCTCAAGCCACCTCCCCGGAAGCGGTCGGGCCGACCATTGCCTCCTCCACGGTGTTGCTCCGAATAGAGTTTACAGCGCCGCAATGTTCCCATGCGGCGGGTGAGCTCTTACCTCGCCTTTCCATCCTTACCCCGCCGGGATCCCCGGTGGGGCGGTTTATTTCTGTTGCACTTTTCCTGAAGTCGCCTTCGGCGGGCGTTACCCGTTATTCTTGCCCTATGGAGCCCGGACTTTCCTCATGGAAGCGCCTTTCGGCAAATCCACGCGGCTGTCCGTCCCGGTTGCGGAAATATTGTACTTTATTTTCTCCCCATTGTCAAACAGATTGCAAAATTTCTTTTCTCGCGGTATAATAAAAATGAAAACACGGAAAAGAGGGCGTTTTTCTTGGAACTTGTGGCATATTTCCAACGTCTAACAGGTAAGAGAGTTTTGGTTTTGGGCATGGGCGTCAGCAACCGACCCCTGATGCGGCTGCTGCTGCGCTACGGCATCGACGTGACCGGCTGCGACCGCACGCCCCGGGAGGCGCTGGACCCGGAGATTCTGGAGCTGGAGCGCATGGGCGCAAAGCTCCATCTGGGCGAGAACTATCTGAAAAACATCTCCGGCGATGTGGCGTTCCGCACACCGGGCCTGCACCCGGAAAAGCCGGAGCTGATTGCCCTGCGGAAAGCCGGAACGGAGATCACCAGCGAAATGGAAGCCTTTTTTGAGGTCTGTCCCTGCCGGATCATCGGCGTGACCGGCTCCGACGGCAAGACCACCACCGCCACGCTGATCTCGGAGCTGCTGAAGCACGCGGGGCACCGGGTCTGGCTGGGCGGCAACATCGGCACGCCCCTGCTGGACAAGGCCGATCAGATGAAAGAGAGTGATAAGGTGGTCCTGGAGCTCAGCTCCTTCCAGCTCATGGACCTGCGTCAAAGCTGCCATATCGCCGTGGTGACCAACCTGGCGCCCAACCATCTGGATATGCACAGGGACATGGCCGAGTACGTGGCGGCAAAGAAGAACATTTTCCTCCGGCAGACCGACCGGGATATTCTCATCGTCAACCACGACAATGACCTGACGGAGGGCTTTGCCGCCGAGGCCAAGGGGACCGTCAAGCGGTTTTCCCGCCGGGAGCCGGTGGATGGCCTCTATCTGGAGGGCGACACGGTGCTGCGGGACGGCGTTCCCGTCCTGTCCCGGCGCGACATTCTCCTGCCGGGCATCCACAATGTGGAAAACTATATGGCCGCCATACTGGCGGTGGAGGGCATGGTGTCCGATGAGGACATCCGCTATGTCGCCGGACATTTCGGCGGCGTGGAGCACCGCATCGAGCTGGTGCGCATCAAGGACGGCGTGTCCTATTACAACGATTCCATCGCCTCCTCTCCAAGCCGCACCATCGCCGGTCTGCGGAGCTTTTCGCAGAAGGTCATTCTGATCGCCGGCGGCTACGACAAGCACATCCCCTACGACGTCCTCGGGCCGGAGATCGCGGCCCGCGTCAAGCTGCTCATCTGCACCGGAGACACCGGCGGCAAAATCGCGGCGGCGGCCAGGGCTGCGGAGGGAACGCCGGAGATTCTGGAGATCGGCGATTTTTACAAAGCCGTCCGAACGGCGGCCCAACGCGCCGTGCCGGGAGACGTGGTGCTCCTGTCCCCTGCCAGTGCCGCCTTTGACCAGTTCAAGAATTTTATGGTCCGGGGCGCGGAATTTAAGAAAACGGTAATGGAGCTGTAACATGAAAAATGCTTGTACAGCCGTCGTCGTCGCCGCAGGCTCTGCCCGGCGGATGGGCGGCATCGACAAGGCCATGACCGAGATAGGCGGCGTCCCCATGCTGCTGCGGACGGTGCGGGCACTGGCAAAAAGCCAACAAATCAGCGGCGTCACCGTGGTCACGCGGGAGGACCTGCTGGACCGTGTGACTGCCCTGTGCGCCGACGAGCCGAAGTTTCTGGGGGCTGTTGCCGGCGGCAGCAGCCGCGCTGAATCGGTCCTGCGCGGGCTGAATGCGGTACTGACGCCCCTGGTCGCCATCCACGACGGCGCACGGCCTCTGGTGACGGTACCGGTCATTGACGCGGCGGTGGAAGCTGCGGAGCGCTGCGGCGCGGCAGCCCCGGCCATCGCGGTCCACGACACGATAAAAATAGCGAAAAACGGCGTGGTGGAGCAGACCCCGGACCGCTCGGCCCTCTTTGCGGTGCAGACGCCTCAGGTCTTTGAGACTTCCGCCATCCGCAAGGCGCTGCAGGCCGCCCTGAAGCAGGCTCTGCCGCTGACGGACGACTGCTCCGCGGCGGAATATGCCGGGCTGCAGGTCCGTCTGACGCCGGGCAGCGAGGAAAATCTGAAGATCACCGTTCCGTCGGACCTGGTTCTGGCGGAGGCGATCCTGCAAGGGAGGGATGACCTATGAGGATCGGTCACGGCTATGATGTGCACCGCCTGGCGGAGCATCGGAAGCTCATTCTCGGCGGCGTCGAAGTCCCCTTTGCGCGAGGTCTGGACGGTCATTCCGACGCGGATGTCCTGCTCCACGCGGTCATGGACGCCCTTCTGGGCGCCGCAAAATTGGGGGATATCGGCGTCCTGTTCCCGGACAACGATCCGCAGTTCAAGGACATTTCCAGCCTCCTGCTTTTAGAGCGCGTCATGGTACGGCTGGAGGAACGGCAGCTGCGGGTCGGAAATGTGGATGTGACGCTCCTGGCCCAGCGTCCCAAGCTGCGTCCCTATATCCCTCAGATGGAGGAAACGCTGGCCCGCGCCCTCCGTGTGTCTGTCGATCGGGTCAACATCAAGGCCACGACGGAGGAGCATCTGGGCTTCACGGGCAGAGAAGAGGGCATCGCCTGCCATGCCGTATGTCTGTTGGAAGAATAAAGAAAGGGGAACGACATGTTTACGAAAAAAAGAGAGCCTATGAGTGCCGCCGAGGTCCAGCCCACGTGGGAAAAGCTGGTCGGGCAGGAGCGCACCCTGCGCCGTAACCGGCGTCTGTGCGCCATTCTGCAGCCCGTCGGCACCATCCTTTTCGCCTTCAATCTGCTGCTGGTAACGGCGAACTTCATTCTGTTTCTCGGCGGCGACCTGATGGGCGGCTATTTTGCAAAAATGCCCGTTCTGCCTGCCCTTGTAAGATCCTTTCCGAGGGGAAGCTGGGGCGGCATCCTGGCCTTTTCCTTCTGCTTTGCCTATCTGATTCCCCTGGCTGTCTGCGGCGCCATCACGGGCATCTTCTGGCTGCTGGACCGTAAAAAATACAAGGATGTGTCCGAGCCTCTCCACGGCACCGAGATCGAGTGTGCCAAGGCGCTGACCAACAAGGCAGAAGCGGTCTATGTCCTGCGCAGCCGGTTTCCCCGGTGGTCCATTTATCTGGAGACCGGTATCCTGACGGCAGTCCTGGCCCTGCCGATCCTGTCGGCGCTGCTGCAGTTTGCCCGGGGCGAGGAGCCTGCGGTCCTGGAGCTGGCGCTGACCTGTCTGGCGCTGTTGCTGTGCCTGTTCGTCATGTTCTGGGTCTACGCCCTGCTGCTGAAGGTCTTTTCCCTGCTCAACTCCCTGTTCTATCTCTCCGCCGGCGAATGGAAGCTCTATGAGCAATACCAGCGGCTGGACGCCTACTGGGAGAGCATCGACCCGGACGAATTTGCCAGACGCCAGCAGAAAGCCATGGAGCGCAAGCAGTCACGGCGCCGCAAAAAGGCCTCTCCTCCTGCCGACGAGGAAGCCGAATGATAAAAACCAAGACGCCGCAGAGCTTACGGTCTGCGGCGTCTTTCATTCTATCAGCAGTAGAAATCCCGAATTTTCTTGGCGCGGCTGGGATGGCGGAGCTTGCGGATGGCCTTGTTTTCGATCTGGCGGATACGCTCACGGGTCACGCCGAAGATCTGGCCAACCTCCTCCAGGGTATGAGTCTTTCCGTCATACATACCGAACCGCAAGCGCAGCACGTCGGCCTCCCGGTCCGTCAGGGTGTTGAGGATCTCGCTGAGGGCCTCGGCCAGCAGGGCATTGCTGGTGGCATCGGCAGGCCCGGGGGTGTTGTCGTCCTCCACAAAGGAGCCGATGGTCGTATCCTCCTCGTCACCCACCGGCGTGTCCAGGGACAGGGTGTCGGCTGCGGTGCGGTTGGCCTCGATGATCTTCTCGATGGGCAGATTCAGCTCGTCGGCAATCTCCTCCAGGGTCGGCTCACGGCCCAGCTCCTGCACCAGCTTACGGTTGCAGCGGGTAGCCTTGTTGATAACCTCTACCATATGCACCGGCACTCGGATGGTCCGCGCTTGATCGGCAATGGCACGGGTAATTGCCTGCCGGATCCACCAGGTCGCATATGTAGAGAATTTGTTTCCCTTTGTATAGT
>CAMFZO010000065.1 GCA_946006895.1 uncultured Clostridia bacterium
GCTGATAGCCGCCCCTACGGGTGCGGAGGTTTTGAGCGGCACGCCAGGGTCGGCGTGCCCTACGAACGCTTCGTTGGAAGTGCGTTCGTAACCGTAGGGCACGGCGACTCTGCCGTGCCGTTTTATTCGTCTGCGAAGCAGACACCTTCGTTATTCACTCTTCACCGTTCACCGTTCACTGTTCACTGAACAAGAAGTTCGCGTCCTTTCGCGGGCGGCTGATAGCCGCCCCTACAGTGAAAGCTCGTTTCGTGTCCGTAGGGCACGGCGACTCTGCCGTGCCTTTTTTTCGTCTGCGAAGCAGACACCACAGTCATTCACCCTTAGCCCTTAGCCCTTGCCCTTAGCTTATAACAAAGGCTCCCCGTTTGGGGAGCCTTTTGTTATAACCGTTTGGTATTACCGCTTCCGGGCCAGTGGGGTGGAGCGCTCCTGCAGCTCATTGAGGGCCACGATGATCTGATTGGAGACCAGCCAGCCCTGCTCCGTCAGACGCCAGCGATCCCGGATATATTCCGCATAGCCCCGCTCGGCAAATTTCTCCAGCAGCTTTTCCAGCGGCTCGAAGGGCAGCAGGTAGTTCCTCTCGTATTCGTCCCGGTGGATGCCCTCATGGGTGCGCAGTCGGAGCATGATATATTCTCCGGCCCGTTCTCTCGGCGGAATCAGCTCACATTCGCTCAAAATCGCTTCTTTTCGCTCAATTCCCTCAATATAGCCCCGTAAGTCCCGCAGGATCGTGAACCGCTTGCCGGCAAAATCCGACGCGGCCGAGGGTCCGAAGCCAAGATACTCGCCGCCGGTCCAGTATTTCATGTTGTGGCGGGAACGGAAGCCCTTTTTACAGAAATTGGAAATTTCATAGTGCCGGTAACCGTAATCCCGCAAAATCTCGCAGGCGGCCAGGTACATATCCGCCTGGGTGTCGTCGTCGGGCAGACCGGCGCAGTCCTTGTAGTCCCAAAGGGGCGTGCCCTCCTCCACCTTCAGGGCGTAGCAGGAGATGTGCTCCGGCCGCAGGGTCAGGATATTGAGCAGGGTATCGCGCCACTGGGACACGTTCTGATTGGGCAGGCCGTACATCAGGTCCAGGGAGATGTTGCCGAAACCGGCCTTCCGCGCCATCTGCATGGCCTGCTTGGCCTGGTAGAAGCTGTGGGGACGGCCCAGCTTTTTCAGCATCTCGTCATCGTCGGACTGGACACCGATGGAAATGCGGTTGAAGCCCACCCGTACCAGCTTGCGCAGCATCTGCTGATTGACACTGTCGGGGTTGGCCTCCAGGGTGATCTCCGCCTCCACGCTGAGACGGAAATTGCGGCGGATCTCGTCGAAGATCTTCTCCAGATTGTCCGCGCCGAAAAAGCTGGGAGTACCGCCTCCGAAATAAACGGTGTCCACAAGATAATCCGGGGCCAGCCGTCCCGATTCCTTGATGTGATTGGCCAGAGCCTGCAGATAGCGGTCGATCACCCGGGGGTCACGGCTTCCGCCCAGAGAATAAAAGTCGCAGTATTCGCATTTGCTCTTGCAGAACGGGATGTGGACGTAGATGCCCAGGCGCTTGTCGCCGTCACCGCCCCGTGTCAGGAAAAATGCCATTGCTCAGCCTCCGATCTTTTGAGCGATAAAGGCGCGGAATTTCTCCAACTCCGCCGCGCCGCCCTGAAAGCCGTCCTTGGCCAGGAAAAACCACTGAGACGCACTGTGTCGCAGGAGGATCAGATGCTCCGTCTCCTTCATCTGCCGGATGGCGGAGTAGCCCTCGGTCACCAGGGAGTCGTCCTCGGTGACGGTCTGGGCCAGGGCGCGGTCGTAAAATTCGGTGCAAAGATGCAGCTCCGACGTGCCAAAGCTGCGGCGCATATTTTCCTCCCAGCGGGCAATGGCCTTTTTCGGTCCGGTGAGGGTGCTGTAGACCAGGAAGGCCATCAGCGCCGCCAGAAAGGCCGTCAGCACGATGTTGGTGCTGCCGCCCTCAACGATGCAGCGGTAGATCATCAGCACCAGACCCACGGCTGCCAGGACAAAGGCGACGTATCCCACATATTTGGTCGCCTTGGGGCTGACGGCCTTGGATGCCTCCAGCTGCAGCTCGGCGCACAGCACGGTATTGACGGTGAACAGGGGCGGGTTCATAGACTCCGCCGCAGCTTCATCGGTCTCATCGACCAGCTCTTCCGCCGCTTCCTCTGCGGTGTCATCGACCAGATCTTCCGCCGTTTTCTCTGCGGTGTCATCGACCAGATCTTCCGCCGTTTTCTCTGCGGTGTCCTCCGCCGTCATGGCGGCCTCTTCCGTTTTTTCGTTTTCAGGGTTCATTGTTTTCTCCTTTCGTCGCCTTGGCGCGACCGGTCGTACACCGATAAAAGGCCAGGGCTTCCATAGCGGGCGGCTGATAGCCGCCCCTACAGAATATCAATCGTCTGCGCAGCAGACACCTCCGTTATTCACTATTCACTATTCACTATTCACAGTTCACTATTCACAGTTCACTGTTCACTGTTCACAGCTTCTTCCGGGGGGCGGACAGAGTCGTCCGCCCCTACGGTCTCTGCAGCCGCTTCTTCCGCTTCCCCGGCGGCATCGGTGCGCTGGATGCCGATGACGCGATTGCCCTCGCCGATGCGCATGAGGGTCACGCCCTGGGTGTCGCGGCCGTAGATGCCGATGCTCCGCACCGGTGTGCGGATGACCACGCCGCCGGATTCCATGAGCAGCACGTCATCCTCCTCGGACACCACCAGCGCGCCTGCCACGGGACCGGTCTTTTCCGTCAGACGGTAGTTGCGCTTGCCCTTGCCGCCGCGTCCCTGAACCTCGTCGCCGCGCATATAGCTTTCCACGGCGGTGCGCTTGCCGAAGCCCTTTTCCGTCACGGTGAGCAGGGTCTTGCCCGGTTCTGCCACGGCGGCGCCCACCACCCGGTCGTCCTCGCCCAGGCGGATGCCCCGCACACCGGCAGCCATACGGCCCATGCAGCGCACGTCGTTTTCATCAAAGCAGATGGCCATACCCCGGCGGGTCGCCAGCAGAATGTTATCCTTGCCGGTGGTCTTGAGCACGGCGATGAGATCGTCGCCCTCCTCCAGGGTCAGCACCCGGATACCGGCCTTGCGGGCGGTGTAGAGGTCGCTCATCTGCATCCGCTTTACGGTTCCGTTACGCGTCACCATAGTGACAAATTCATCCTCGGAAAACTCCCGGGTCAGCAGCATGGCTGTGACCTTTTCGTCGGCCTCCAGCGGCAGGACGTTGGCAATGTGGCTGCCCTTGGAGGTGCGTCCGGACTCGGGGATCTGATAACCCTTGCGGCGGTGGACCCGTCCCATATTGGTGAAGAACAGCAGATAGTCATGGGTCGAGGCGATAAAGAGGCTCTTGACGTTGTCCTCTTCCTTCAGGCTCTGGCCGGAGACGCCTCTGCCGCCGCGTTTCTGGGCGCGGTAGGTGTCCACCGGCAGCCGCTTGATGTAGCCGCCCTCGGACAGGGTGTAGCAGCTATCCTGCTCCTCGATCAGGTCCTCGTCCTCGATCTCCTCCACCACGTCCACTATCTCCGTGCGGCGCTCATCGCCGTACTTGTCGCGGATCTGGGTCAATTCGTCCTTCAGAATCTGCTTGACCAGCTCAATATCGCTCAAAACCCGCTCAAAATACGCTATTTTCTTTTCCAGCTCCTCATATTCGTTCTGGAGCTTCTCATGCTCCAAACCCTGCAGAGCTTTCAGACGCATATCCAGAATGGTCTGGGCCTGGATCTCGCTGAGGCCGAAGCGCTCCATCAGACGCTCCTTGGCGTCGTCGTAGGCGCTGCGGATGATACGGATGACCTCGTCGATGTTGTCCTGGGCGATGAGGAGGCCCTCCAGGATGTGGGCGCGCTCCTTTGCCTTGCGCAGATCGTACCTGGTGCGGTTGATGATGATTTCCTCCTGGAAGCGGAGGTATTCATCCAGCACGTGGCGCAGGGACAGAATTTTCGGCTGGGACTGGTTGTCCACCAGGGCCAGCATATTCACCGAGAAGCTGGTCTGCAGGGCGGTCTGAGCGAACAGGCGGTTGAGGACCACCTGGGGATTGGCGTCCTTTTTCAGCTCGATGACGATGCGCATACCGTTGCGGTCGGACTCGTCGCGCAGGTCGGAGATGCCCTCCAGGCGCTTGTCCTTCACCTGGTCGGCGATATTCTCCACCAGGTTCTTCTTGTTGACCTGATAGGGCAGCTCATGGACGATGATGCGGATGCGGTCGTGACCGTATTCCTCAAATTCCGTGCGGCCCCGGACGATGATCCTGCCGCGGCCTGTCTCATAGGCGCTGCGGATGCCGCTGCGGCCCATGATAATGCCCCGGGTGGGGAAATCCGGGCCTTTGATGTGCTGCATCAGATCCATCAGAGTGGCGTTTTCATCCTCAAGAATGCACAGACAGGCGTTGATGACCTCGGTGAGGTTGTGAGGCGGGATGTTGGTGGCCATGCCCACGGCGATGCCCGACGAGCCGTTGACCAGCAGGTTGGGGAAGCGGCTGGGCAGGACCCTTGGCTCCCTGCGGGATTCGTCGAAGTTGGGGTCCCAGGGGACCGTCTCCCGCTCGATGTCCCGCAGCATTTCGTTGGCCAGCTTGCTCATGCGGGCCTCAGTGTAACGGTAGGCGGCGGGAGGGTCGCCGTCGATGGAGCCGAAGTTGCCGTGGCCGTCCACCAAAGGATAGCGCATGGAGAAATCCTGCGCCAGACGGACCATGGCGTCGTAGACGGAAGCGTCGCCGTGGGGATGGTAACGGCCCAGCACGTCGCCGACGCAGGTGGCGGACTTCTTGAAGGGCTTGTCGGAGGTCAGATTGTCCTCATACATCGCATACAGAATGCGGCGGTGGACCGGCTTCAGACCGTCGCGCACGTCCGGCAGGGCGCGGGCGATGATGACGGACATCGCATATTCAATGAAGGAGGTCTCCATTTCCTTGACCAGATCATTGGTTACGATGGTCTGGTTGGGGAACTGGATGTCCTCGGGCTTGTAGTCGCGGTTTTTCGCCATGTCACGTCACCTCCTTAAATGTCCAGATTGACGGCGTATTTGGCGTTACGCTCGATAAATTCTTTTCTCGGCTCGACTTCCTCGCCCATTAAGACCGTAAAGGTCTGGTCGGCGCGGATGGCGTCGTTCAGGGTAATGCGGCGCAGAGAGCGGCGCTCCGGGTCCATGGTGGTCTCCCACAGCTCATGGGGATCCATTTCGCCCAGGCCCTTGAAGCGGCTGATGTCCACCTTGACGTTGGGATTGTCACCCCGCAGGTCGGCGGAGATGGCGTCGCGTTCCTCGTCGGAGTAGGCCACGCGGGTCTGCTTACCCCGGGTCAGCTTATACAGCGGCGGCACGGCGGCATAGACATAGCCCTGCTCGATGAGAGGCCGCATATAGCGGAAGAAGAAGGTGAGCATCAGGGTGCGGATGTGGGAGCCGTCCACGTCCGCATCGGCCATAATGATGATCTTGTGGTAGCGCAGGCGGCTCAGGTCGATCTCGTCGCCGATGCCGCAGCCCAGGGCCTGGATGATGGGCGCCAGCTTGTCGTTGTTATAGATCCGGTCGGCGCGGGCCTTTTCCACGTTGAGGCACTTGCCCCACATGGCTAAAATGGCCTGGAAACGGGAATCTCTGCCGCCCTTGGCAGAGCCTGCCGCACTGTCGCCCTCGACAATGTAAAGCTCCGTCAGAGACGGGTCGCGCTCGTTGCAGTCCGACAGCTTGCCGGGCAGACGCTCCCCCTCCAGCACGCTCTTGCGGCGGATGCTCTCCCGGGCGCGGCGGGCAGCCTCCCGGGCGCGGTTGGCCATCATGGCCTTGTCCAGAATGGTTCGGGCCACGGTGGGATTTTCCTCCAGATAGGTGGCAAGCTGGCCCGAGACGATGCTGTCGACCAGGGTGCGGATGTGGGCGTTGCCCAGCTTCTGCTTGGTCTGGCCCTCAAACTGGGCCTCCGGCAGCTTGACGGAGATGATGGCCGTCAGGCCCTCGCGGCAGTCCTCGCCGGATACCTTGTCGTCGCCCTTGATGATGCCGTATTTGCTGCCGTAGGCGTTGAGCACGCGGGTCAGCGCGGTCTTGAAGCCCGTCTCGTGCATGCCGCCCTCGGGGGTGTGGATGTCATTGGCAAAGGAGACCAGCACCTCATTGTAGCCGTCGTTGTACTGCATGGCGATCTCGGCCACCGAGTCGTTTTTGGCGCCGGCCATATAGATGGGCGCCTCATGGAGGGCGGTCTTGTTTTTGTTGATCCAGGTGACGAACTCCCGGATGCCGCCCTCATAGCACATGGAATCCCGCTCGCCGTCGGGGGTGCGTTCGTCGGCGATGGTGATGTGCAGACCGCCGTTGAGGAAGGCCTGCTCCCGCATACGGGTGTGGAGGATGTCATAGTCGTATTCCAGGGTGTCGAACATCTCCGGGTCGGGCTTGAAGGTGACCACGGTGCCGTGCTTGTCCGTCTCGCCGATGACCGTCATTTCCTGGGTGATGGCGCCCCGGGCAAACTGCATCTGGTAAATTTTTCCATCCTTGTGGACCTGGACACGGAGCCACTCCGACAGGGCGTTTACGACGGAAGCGCCGACGCCGTGGAGGCCGCCGGAGACCTTGTAGCCGCCGCCGCCGAATTTGCCGCCGGCGTGCAGGACGGTGTAAACAACCTCCAGCGCGGGCCGTCCGGTCTGGGCCTGGATGTCCACGGGGATGCCGCGGCCGTCGTCGGTGACGGTGATGGTGTTGCCGGGGTTGATGGTCACGGTGATATGCTTGCAGAAGCCGGCAAGGGCCTCGTCGATGGCGTTGTCCACGATCTCATAGACCAGGTGGTGAAGACCGGAGGAGGAGGTGGAACCGATATACATACCGGGCCGCTTCCGCACCGCTTCCAGACCCTCCAAAACCTGGATCTGGGAGGCGTCGTACTCCTGATCCACCACGGGATTGGAGATCTGCTCGACGTTGTTGAGATTTTCAGTTTCTGCAGAAAACTGCATTTCCTCGGACATGACGTGTCCTCCTTTAATGAATTGCTTGGGAATATCGGTAGTCTGTCATTGCAGGGGCGGACGATGTGTCAGCAGCACCCCCATTAACATTGTAGGGGCGGACGACTCTGTCCGCCCGTGCAGGCACGTGTTTTTTGATCGTAGGGGCGGCTATCAGCCGCCTGCAAACAGGCATAGTCGTTTTGTTCAGTGAACAGTGAATGGTGAACAGTGAATCGTGAATAACGGAGGTGTCTGCTTCGCAGACGAATGAAAATATATGAACGCACTTTCAATAGAGCGTCCGTAGGGGCTGGCCTCCCGGACAGCCCACCTGAAAATTTGACCTCGATGGGCAAATTTTCAGCAATGCAATACTTCGCGGACGGCACGCCGGGTCGGGCGCCCTACGCACGATTTGTCGTTTCTGTCGTAGGGGCGGCTATCAGCCGCCCGAATGGATGCAGTTTCGTCATTGGCGGGCGGCTGATAGCCGCCCCTACGAGGGTCTACGAAAGTGCCTCCCGTGGGCGGACAGAGGGACGTTTGCGAGCGCCGCCGGTGGCGGATACAGCGAGCAAAAAGGAGTGGCAG
>CAMFZO010000066.1 GCA_946006895.1 uncultured Clostridia bacterium
CTGCTTGAACAATTTTTACTTCAAAATATTGTCTAACTTTTCGGGGTCACTTCACCTTCCTTGCAGGCGTTTTTGTGGCTGTTTATTAATACTAGAATCTGATAAAAAGGTTCAAAACCTTTTTATGGCGCCTTCAGGCGCGTCAGATTCTGCATGAGACGACACAGCGTGCGCCAGCACGATGTGAGTGTGCGCAGCACACGGGATTCTTGATTAAACTTTTTAATCAAGAATAAGTATAAGTCCGTCAAAAGACAACAGGACCTCTCCCAAGAAGGAGGGGTCCTGTTTTTTATGGAAATCTACGAAATATCTTTTCTGCGGTACTTCCCAAATGCCAGAGCCACGCCGAGCACGGCCATTGTTAGCCCCACGGCCAGATAGCCTCCGTTGATTGCGTTTTCCGCGATGATATCCGCGCCTTCCGTGTAGCCGAAAGGCGTGATGTATTTCAGCGCTTTTGCTTTCTCCGTCAGGTTTGCAACGATATTCAGGAAATAGAACATCGCCGCAAGACCAAGACCGACGCCCAGGCTTCCGTGGCGCAGAAAGGCCGAGATTCCGAAAGTGATACCGGCAACCTCAAGCTGCATCAGAAAATAGGCGAGGAAGAGCAGACCAAGGGTCTTGACAGGCACATCTTCGCCGATGGCCAGGATCGACAGGGCAGTGACCGCAATCACTGCAAGATTGAGGATCACGATCTGCACGATGACGGCACACAGCTTTTCCGCCACTATTTTTCCCCTTGAAACAGGATGGGTCAGCAGAAATTCCGCAGTATGTTCCTTTTCCTCCTTTGCCAGAGCGGAGATACCGATAAGAGCAGCAAAAAACGCACCGCCCAGACCCAGTACGTTGCCACACTCCACGCCGAAAAAGCCGATAAATTCACCGAAATTGATCCGATCCATGCCAAAGGCGGCGGAAAAGCTGCCCATATCGGCAAACATAGCGCTGATTTCGCCCATTTGGGTGGACATTTCCGGGTAGATCATCACGCAGAGTGCCAGCATAAAGGAAATGGCTGCGGTCCAAATGATGAGGGCGGTTTTTCCTCGCCTCAGTTCGTGCTTAACGATCGTCATTTTCATCTGCCTCCTTCGCGTAGTAGTGCAAAAAGACCTCCTCCAGGTCCGGCTCTGCGATGGTCACGTCCGTCAGCGGCACGGCAGCCAGGGCTTTGAGCAGCGTCTCCGGCTTTCCGCTGTAGAGAAAGCTGACGGCGTCGGGCCCTATTTTGATGTCCCTGAGCTGCGCAAGCGCGGGCGCTTCACTGACACCCCGGAGAGTTACCCGCTTTGCCCCGGTGTGGCCCAGATTCTCCACACTGTCGCAAACCAGCAGCCGCCCGTCACGGATCACAGCGGCGTGTCTGCAATACCGCTGCACCTCCGAAAGGACGTGGGACGACAGGAAGACCGTTGCGCCGTCTGCGTTGCGCTCCTTCAGAAGGGAGTAGAATTCCCGCTGCATCAATGGGTCCAGGCCGCTGGTGGGTTCATCCAGGATATAGAGCCTGGGTCTGTGCTGCATGGCGCAGACAATGCCGACCTTTTTTCGGTTTCCCAGAGACAGCTCCTCTACTTTTCGGTTGGGGTCCAGCTCCAAACGCTCACACAACAGCTTTGCCTCCGACGCGCAGTCTTTTTTCCGCAGATCGGCGGAGAAACGGAGAATGTCCTTTACCCTCATTCCGTGGTAGAACATAGCCTCCGAGGGCAGATAACCCAAATCCGCAGCGATGGCGCTCCTGCCTTTGCGGATGTCCTGCCCGAAAATCTCCGCAGAACCGCCTGTGGCGCTGATGAGGCCCAGCAGCGTTCGGATGGTCGTGCTTTTTCCGGCACCGTTGGGGCCGATAAAGCCGAAAAAGTCACCCTCTGCGACAGTCAGGCTGACGTCAATGATGCCACGGGCCTTACCGTAATATTTTGTCAGGTGTTCGGTGGTGATAACGTTCATTCTCTTTTCTCCTTATTTTTATAGATCCCTTTCCAGAATTCCAAAAGCCTCATGAAGTCCTTTTCCATCTGCGCTGCGTCCAGGCCGCCGTGCTGGAGCATCTCCCAGAGGTAGCCCTCCGACGCCCAGTACATATCCCGGTACATCATTTGCAGATCAAGTCCGGGAACAAAATCAGACGGGTCCAGGGAAGCCAAGGTCTTTGCCGCTTTCGCCTCTAAATAGCGTTGATAGCTGCGCTGGATCTCCCCGCTGACCTGTTCATCCTTTTCGTAAAAGGCCTTGATGACAAAGGCCGCCATATGGGGATAGTGCTCCATGATCTTGAACTTAGCCCGCATCCCGCGTTCCATCATTTCAAAGAGGTCCTTGGTTTCATAGCATCGGTAGTCCGTCAGATATTCCATCGTGAGCTCCGCGCTTTTCTGCCACAAAAAGAGATAAAGCTCCTTTTTGTTGCGGAAATAGTGGAACAAGAGGGACTTGCTGATGCCTGCATCGTCAGCGATCTCGCTCATAGGGCTTTTCTTATAGCTGTTTTGCGAGAAGACCCGAAAGCCCGAATTCAGGATCCTCTCTTGCTTTTCCTCGGGCAGATGAAAAAACTTTTCGTTCATAGCACACCTCGTTGACCGTTCCGGTCAACTAATATTATACACCGTTGACCGTTTTTGAGAAGACCCCGGACGAAAATTTTCCGTTATGGCGGCACGGCAGCTTTTTGTGTTAATCCTCCAGTCGGGCGCATAGAGTGTTTCGGAAGTGATGAATATGCAAAAGGAAATCAGACAGGCCCTGGCCGTCTGTCCGCCGGAGCTGCAGCGCGCGGTGGAGGCCCTGCCGGAAGCGACGCAGCGGTACATGGAGGAGCTGCGGCTGCGTATCGGACGGGAGGCCGCGGTGACGACAGGGAAGCGGGAAGCTCCCCTTGCCGTGACCGTCAGGCCGGAGTGGGTGGAGTCCATTCTGGCATCTGCCACGGGACATGCCGTATACTCGGCCCAGGAGATGCTGAAAAACGGCTTCGTGACCCTGCGTGGTGGTCACCGCTTGGGAATCTGCGGCACTGCGGTCTACCAAAACGGAACGTTGTCGACTCTGAAGGATATTTCCTCCCTGAATCTGCGTATTGCACGGGAGATGAAGGGTATCGGGAACCGCGCCGCAGACTGGCTGTGGACAAGGCCCCGCTCCACCCTCATCATCGGTCCGCCGGGCAGGGGAAAGACCACGCTGCTCCGGGATCTGATCTTTCAGCTCTCCCAACGCTTTTCCCACCGGGTCTGCGTTGCCGACGAGCGGATGGAGCTTGCCGCAGTGGTGGAAGGCAGTCCGCAGTTTGATCTGGGGCCGAAGACCGATGTGCTCTCCGGGGTAAAAAAGGCCCGTGCTGTGGAAATGCTCCTGCGGACCATGAACCCCCAGTGGATCGCCCTGGACGAAATCACCTCGGAGGAGGACGTGAATGCCATGGTGCGGGCGTCCTACTGCGGCGTACGGTTCATGGCCACGGCCCATGCGGAAACGCCCTCGGAGCTTCGCCAGAGGCCGGTCTACCGCTCCATGGTGGAGGCCGGCGTTTTTGAAAACCTCATCGTGATACTACCTGACCGTACTTTAAAGCTGGAAAGGATGATCTCCCTTGATTAAATGGATCGGCGCAGGTTTGATCTTATTGGGCGCAGGCGGGTTTGGTGTGGGAAAGGCGGCAAAGTTTTACCGTCAGATGCGGCAGCTACACTCCTTTTCCAACGCTCTCGAGATCCTGAAATGTGAACTCAACTATACGCTTTTGCCGCTGCCGGAGCTGTGCCGCGTGACGGCAGAGCGCTCTGAACGGGTTTGTGCAGGCGTTTTGCGGGATTATGCACGGCTGTTGGAGCAGGGAAGTCCGCGAAAAATGGCGGCAGCAGCCTGTTTGGAGAACAATGCTCTCTGTCTGCCGGAGGAAGCGCAGACGGCCCTCCTGGAGATGCTTTCCTCCATGGGACGTTACGATCTCGACGGTGAAAATCGTTTGCTCAGCCGCACCCAGCTTCGTCTCGAGGCCGCCATTCGCACCGGTGAGGCAGAGAAGCGGCCCATGGTGAAGGGCTATGCCGCGCTGGCTCTCTGCACGGGAGCTGCCCTGGCGATCCTGCTGATGTAGCATGGATATTGATCTCATCTTCAAAATCGCAGCCGTCGGCATCATCGTCTCCATTCTCAATCAGGTCCTGGTCCGCTCGGGCCGCGAGGAACAGGCCACCATGACCACGCTGGCAGGACTGGTCGTGGTCCTGCTCATCGTGGTGCAGAAGGTGGCTCAACTGTTCGACCTGGTGAAGAACCTCTTTGATTTCTGATGGAGAGGTTTTTACAGGCGGCGGTGCTGGGTGTGCTGACCGTGATACTGACCTCCCTGTTCAAGCAGAAAAACGCGGATCTGGCGCTCCTGCTGACCCTGGCCGGATGTGTCCTTATCGGGATCCTGCTGGTCCAGCTTGCCGAGCCGGTGGTGTCATTCCTGTCCAGGCTGCGAAATCTGGCCGGTCTGGATGCGGAGCTGATGACGCCCATGCTCAAGACCGTCGGCATCGGCATTCTGACCCAGATCGGGGCCAACATCTGCAGCGACGCGGGAGAGAACGCCATAGGGCGGCTCATAGAGGTCTGCGGCGGGATTTTGGCGCTCTACGTAGCACTGCCATTGTTGGAAGCGGTCATTGAAACGGTGGAAACCATGGCGGGAGGATAATTGATGTGCCGATTCATTTTGAATGGAAACAGGTGCTTGTGTGGCACATCAATTAATTTTGATAGCCATTTCGCTCGCCACTGCGCGGCAACCGCGAAATATGGCTGTTGATTGCTCCCTCAACTCCATCTGCTGTATCATTTAAGATTTAATTTTGGGAGCAATAATATGCGACGAATTTTGCTGTTTCTGATACTTTTGGCTCTGCTGACGGCCCGGGTCTCGGCGGCGGACGACCTTTCCGTAGACGCAGAGGGTCTGGGTGTGGATACGGAGGTCCTGGAAGAGGGATTGAGCGACGAAGCGGCAGAGGCTCTGGCGGACATTTCTCCGGATGGGGATATCGACTTCTGGGGAACGGTGAAGGACCTGTTTTTCAGCGCTCTTTCCAAGGTCGACGGCAGCTTTCATGACGGGCTGAAGCTCTGTGCTATCCTCATAGCTATCGTTACCCTTTGCGCTGTGGTACAGATGCTCGGTACCGGGAAGCTCCAGACCGCCGTACTTGCGGTGGGTGCTCTGGGCATTGCGGCGGCGGTTTTAGGCACCTTTTCGTCCATGCTCCGACTGGCGGAAAGCACGGTGCAGGAGTTGACGGACTATTGCGGTTTTTTGTTGCCGGTCCTGGCCTCCACAGCAGCTCTCAGCGGCAGCATGACGGCCTCCACGGCCCTCTACGCCGGAACTGTATTTTTTTCTCAACTGCTGATGCGTCTGATCTGCAAGGTGCTGCTGCCCTGCGTCTATTTTTATCTGGCGGTGGCGACGGCAGAGGCAGCTCTGTCGGAAAGTGCCCTGACGGAGCTGCGGGAGCTGATCGGCTGGCTGATCTCCAAAAGCCTGCGGATTTTGTTGTTTGTATTTCTGGCATACATGACCGCCACCGGCGTTATCAGCGGCAGTGCGGACGCCTCGGCGCTGAAAGCAACAAAGGCCGCCGTTTCCGGCATGGTGCCAGTTGTGGGGGGCATCCTATCCGACGCGTCGGAGACGATCCTGGCCGGTGCAGCCATCCTGAAAAACTCTGTGGGCGTATTCGGAATGCTGGCGGTTTTAGCCACCTGTCTGCTGCCCTTTCTCAAGGTGGGCGTCCATTATCTGCTGCTGAAGCTCACCGCCGCCGTCTGCGGAAGCGTTGGCTGTAAGGAGCATACGGGACTTCTCAAAAACTGTTCGACGGCCATGGGCTATTTGCTGGCTATGTGCGGTACCTGCAGCCTGCTGCTGCTTATTTCAGGCGTCTGTTTTTTGAAGGTGGCAGTCTGATGGAGGGAATTAAAAGCTATCTGGTGGCCATCGTCGCGGCCTGTATGCTGACGGTGGTGGCAAGTGTACTGGTGCAGAAAAGCCCGCTGCGGAAGATCGTCCGGCTTATCGGCGGAATCCTGGTCCTTTTGGTGGCGGTCACGCCGCTTCTCCGGCTGGATATGAGCCGGATCGTTGAATATTTACAGGGCAGCGAATATTCCTTTGACACCTCTGCCGTGGAGCAGACATGGCATAGCCAACTCTCGGAACACATAAAACAGACCACGGAAACATACATTGAAAATGAGGCGGACCGCCTGGGCGCGGCACTGCAGGCGAAGGTGACGCTGACGGAGGAGGAATACCCAGTGCCGTGCCACGCGGTCCTCATCGGTACGGTGGATGCCGATCAGATGGAGGCGCTGAGTGAGTATATGGCAGCCTCCCTTGGCATCCCACGGACAGAGCAGGAGTGGAGATTGTATGGAACGGGTGAATGAGCTTCCCAAAAAAATTCTGGCGGGATTGAAAAAATACAAGTACGCGGTGCTGGTCCTGCTGCTGGGCGTCGCCCTCATGCTGCTGCCCTTCGGCAAAAAGGAGGAAGCTCCTGAGGCGGATGTCCAGGAGGAACCTGTTACGGACGAAGCCTACGCCCAGGCCCTGGAGCAGCGGTTAGAGGACATGCTCTGTCAGGTCAGCGGTGCCGGTCAGGTACGTGTGATGCTGACGCTGATGACCGGCAGCCGTACCGAGTATCAGACGGACACCCAGATCAGCGACAGCGGCACTCAAAGCCAGGAGGAACGGAAAACGGTGATTTTGTCCGAGGGGAGCGCATATGATAAAGCAGCAGTATCCGCAGTGCAGTATCCGCGCTTTCAGGGGGCGCTGATCCTCTGCCAGGGAGCGGACCAAAGCACTGTTCGGCTGGCTCTGGTCAACGCGGTCGTTGCACTGACAGGCTTGAGCAGTGGTCAAATCACAGTAATCAAAATGAAATGATGGAGGAATCGCAATGAAAACTTGGAAACGCAACGCCGTGATTGCCGGGGTTCTGGTCGTCGTCTGTGCCGGCATCTATCTCAACTGGCTCTACGGCGGCAGTACCCCGGAGCTGACGGAAACCCTGGACGCGGACAAAATCCTGGGAGAAACGACGCTGGTGGTCAATGACACCATCGACCAGAGCGCCACGCCTGTTTTGCAGCAGCAGAGCAGCGACGAGGCTTTCGCCCAGATGCGCCTGTCGCGCCAGACCGCCCGGGATGAGGCCATCACCCTGCTGCAGGAAACCATTGCCTACGCCGACGGCGAAGACGTCTCCCAGACGGACAGCCAGCTGGAGCAGATCATCTCCGACGCCCTTTCCGAATCGGAGATCGAAAGCATGGTCATCGCAAAGGGCTATGCCGACTGTGTGGCCTACATCACCGATGACGGCATCTCCCTTGCCGTTGCCGTGCCGGAGGAAGGCCTGACCCAGAGCGATGTCTCCCTGCTTGCCGACATCGTTATGAGCCAGACGGACTTTAATCTGTCGGATATTCGCGTCATCGGAGTGGAATAAAGGTATTGTTTTTTTCACAAATTGTGGTATAATACCTAGTGAACCTGTCTCTTATACACATCTGACGCTGCCGACGAAGGCTTAGGTGT
>CAMFZO010000067.1 GCA_946006895.1 uncultured Clostridia bacterium
ACACCTAAGCCTTCGTCGGCAGCGTCAGATGTGTATAAGAGACAGGTATACCCGAATTTC
This sequence comes from uncultured Clostridia bacterium, assembly GCA_946006895.1. GTDB lineage: Bacteria > Bacillota > Clostridia > Oscillospirales > Oscillospiraceae > JAZOXB01. The sequence goes on from CAMFZO010000067.1 coordinate 61, forward strand.
CCGGGGTTTTCCACACAAATTTTCCCGTTCGGAATGGTCGAATTCTTCCGTTATTTAAAAAATAGGATAACGGCGGCGCTTCAAAATCAAAATCATTTATGATATACTCAAAAAGTACAAGAAGAACCATGCGTTTTTTGTGAAAATCGTGCTAAAAAACGGCCAGGAGGTTTACATAATATGAATGTAGGCAAAAGTGTAGCCCGCGTTGACGCCTTCGACAAGGCTACCGGCAGAGCAAAGTACACAGACGACCTTTGCGACAGACGGGCGCTGGTCACCCAGATCGTCCGCTCCACCGTCGCCCATGGCATCGTGAAATCCGTAGACATCAGCGCTGCGGAAAAGATCCCCGGCGTGGTCAGGATCTTCACCTGCTTTGACGTTCCCGACATCCCCTATCCCACGGCGGGCCATCCCTGGTCTGTGGAGGCCGCCCATCAGGACGTGGCCGACCGCTATCTGCTCAACCGCCATGTGCGCTATTACGGCGACGATGTGGTGGCGGTGGTGGCGGAAAATGAGGTCGCCGCCGCCCAGGCTGCCCGTGCCGTCAAGGTGGAATATGAGGAGCTGCCCTTTGTCCTCGATGTGCAGGAGGCCATGAAGGACGGCGCGCCCCAGCTCCATGAGGAATACCCCAACAATATTCTCAAGCACACCCAGATCCGCAAGGGCAACTATGAGGAGGCCATTAAGGAACCGGGCCTCATCTGCGTGGACAAGTGGTACGACACCCCCACCGTCCAGCACTGCCACATTGAAAACCATGTGGCCTACGCCTATGAGGAGGCGGGCAAGATCGTCGTGGTCTCCTCCACCCAGATCCCCCACATCGTCCGCCGTACCGTCGGCCAGGCGCTGGGCATCGACTGGGGCCGGGTCCGCATTATTAAGCCCTATATCGGCGGCGGCTTCGGCAACAAGCAGGACACCCTTTATGAGCCGCTGGCAGCCTGGTTGTCCATGCAGTTGGGCGGTCGTCTGGTCAAGGTCGACGTTCCCCGGGAGGATACCTTCGTGTCCAACCGCGTCCGCCACGCCATCCGCTTCCATCTGGTCTCCTGGCTCCGTCCCGACGGCACCTTTGTTGCCCGGAAGGCTGAGCTGTTCTCCAACCAGGGCGCTTACGCCTCCCACGGCCATTCCATCGTTGCCAAGGCCATGGGCTCCTTCCCCCAGCTCTATCCCTGCGACAACTTTGACTGCGACGCCTACACCGTCTACACCAACCGCTCCACGGCGGGTGCCATGCGCGGCTACGGTATGCCTCAGGCTTCCTGGGCCCATGAGTGCCACATCGAGGACATCTGCAAGACTTTGGGCGTGGATTCCCTGAAATTCCGCCGGGAGCACATCATGCCCGTCGGCTTCGTGGACGGCTTCTCCAAGAACGAAAACTACTACGACTCCTTCAACCAGTGCTTTGACAAGGCCGTTGCCTATATGGACTATGACCGCAAGCACGAGGAATATTCCCATCAGACCGGCGACATCCGCAAGGGCATCGGCATCGCGCCCTTCTGGTACAACACCGCCGTCTGGCCCATCTCTCTGGAGCACTCCTCCTGCCGCATGGTCCTGAACCAGGACGGCTCCATCCAGGTGCAGGTCGGCGAGACGGAGATCGGCCAGGGCGCCGATACGGCCTACGCCCAGATGGCGGCGGACGTGGTGGGCATCAAGGACTACCGCGACGTCCACGTCGTCTCCAACCAGGATACCGACGTGACACCCTTCGGCCTGGGCGCTTACGCCTCCCGTCAGACCTACGTGGTGGGCTTCTCCATTACCCAGACCGGCAACATCCTGAAAGAAAAGATCCTGAAATACGCCAATGAGCTGACCCGCTGTGATTACCACAACATGGACATCATCGACAGCAATATCGTCCGCCTTTCCGACGGCCGCGTTCTGGTCAGCCTGAAGGATCTGGCGACGGAGGCGTTCTACAGCCTGACCCACTCCGAGCATATCACTGCCGAATCCACCTATCAGATCAAGAACAATGCCTATTCCTTCGGCTGCTGCTGTGCCGAGGTCACGGTGGACATTCCCATGTGCCGCGTGACCATCGACCGGATCATCAACGTCCACGACTGCGGCAAGCTCATCAACCCGCAGCTTGCGGAGGCTCAGGTCCACGGCGGTATGTCCATGGGCATCGGCTACGCCCTGTCGGAGCAGCTCCTCTGGGACGAAAAGACCGGCAAGCCGCTGAACAACAACCTGCTGGACTACAAGCTCTCCTCCACCATGGACCATCCCCATCTGGAGGCCCAGTTTGTGGAGAATCCCGAGCCTACCAGCCCCTTCGGTACCAAGGCTCTGGGAGAGCCGCCTGCCTGTCCCGTGGCGCCGGCCATCCGCAATGCTATCCTCAACGCCACCGGCGTGGCCATCGACCAGGCACCGATGACGCCTCACATCCTCTTCAAGCGCTTCTCCGAGGAGGGGCTCATCAATGACCCGTGGAGAAAGGAGAACTAAGCCATGTATGATATGAAAGCCTATTACGAGTCCAAGAGCGTGGAGGATGCGGTAGCGCTGCGCCTGGCCCATCCGGAGGCCCACATTATCGCCGGCGGCTCCGACGTGCTGGTGCAGATGCGCGAGGGCAAGCGGGCAGGCGTGGAGCTGATCTCCATCTATATGCTCGACGAGCTGCGGGGCGTTTCCATTGACGAAAACGAGAATATCCGCATCGGCTCCCTGACCAGCTTCTCTCACATCACCAAGGACCCCATCATCCAGAAGTACATCAATGTTTTGGGCGAGGCTGTTGACCAGGTCGGCGGCCCCCAGATCCGCAACATCGGCACCATCGGCGGCAATACCTGCAACGGCGTCACCTCCGCCGACTCCGCCTCCACGCTCCATGCCTGGGAGGCTGTCGTGGAGCTGACCGGTCCCAACGGCAAGCGCCTGGTGCCCATCAAGGACTTCTACCTGAAAGCAAAGGTCGTGGACATCCGCGAGGGCGAGATCCAGACGGCCATCTTGATCCCCAAGGCCAGCTATGAAAACACCTACGGCGCCTACATCAAGTACGCCATGCGCAATGCCCTGGACATCGCCACCAACGGCTGCTCCGTCAACGTCCGCCTGTCGCCGGACAAAAAGACCTTTGAGCGTGTCCGTGTGGCCTACGGCGTTGCAGGACCCATCCCCATGCGTGCGCCCAAGGCGGAGGAATTCATCAACGGCAAGGCCGTCACCATGGAAAACATGGAGGCATTTTCTCAAAAGGTCCTGGAAGACATCAATCCGCGTGATTCCTGGCGTGCCTCCAAGGCACTGCGTCAGCACGTGGCGGTGGAATCCGCCAAGCGCTGCATCGTGGAATCCGTCAAGAGAGCGGGAGGTGCGCTGTAATGGAAAACCAGTATATGCTTGTCAAGTACAATCTTAACGGCAAGGACGTGGAGCAGATCGTGGACGTCCGCGCCAGCCTGACGGATATGCTCCGCAATGACTTCCGCATGACCTCCGTCAAGAAGGGCTGCGAGGTCGGCGAGTGCGGTGCCTGCACCGTCCTCATCAACGGTGAGGCCTTCAACTCCTGCATCTATCTGGCTGTCTGGGCCAACGGCAAAAAGATCCGCACCCTGGAAAGTCTGATGGGCCCCGGCGGTGAGCTGTCGGACATCCAGCAGGCCTTCATCGACGAGGCGGCCATCCAGTGCGGCTTCTGCACACCGGGCTTCATCATGTCCTCCGTTGAGATCCTGGAGAGCGGCAAGGAATACACCGACGCCGAGCTGCGCAAGCTCCTGTCGGGCCATCTGTGCCGCTGCACCGGCTATGAGAACATCATCAAGGCCGTCAAGAAGACCATGTATAAGCGTCTGGGCAAGCCCATGCCGGAGGACGCATAATCCTGCCATACCGAAAAGAAAATAAGACCCCCGGCGGCGTCTGCGGACAAGATTCCGTAAACGCCGCCGGGGGTCTATATTTCGGTAGGTGAACCCGCCTTTGTTTGCCGCCTCGTCCACCATCTCCTGCGCCTCGTCCATGTCTCCGGCTTCTACGGCGAGCATATAGTCCTCGTCATCGAAAGAAAGTTTCTGTTTGACAATCTCTCCTTCGTTTGATAGACTTGGTTTAGAAACAGCTGTATCAACTCCGTTACGACGAGTAAGCATAGGCGTAGCGGCAGTAGCACCGATGGAACCGTTACCTTCCACGGTTGCATATACGGCTGTTTCTTTGTCGTTATCCCACGCTGTAAACAACCAGTGATTTCCGTTTTCATCCTTGCTTAATGCTGCTGTATGCTCATCGTAGAATATTCTTAGCCTGTATTGATTTGGCTTTGTGCTATGGTATCCGAGAGAAAACAACACTGAAATCAGTCAAAGAGGAGCATCCCGAAGAAAGCGACCTCGCCGGGATCTCCGCTGTATTCCATGCCGCAGCGGTCGGCAAGCTCTTTGACAAAAACACAGTAGGCGGACATACAGGAGTAGCGGTCCTCGGGGAAGCGGCAGGGCTTGCCCTCCTGCTTCTGACATGGGGAGCAAAGGGCGCAGCCACTGGCGCCTGCCATGAGGCTGGGCATACCGCCGGCTGCCATCTGCTTTTTCAGACGGAGCATGGCGGCGTTGTGGGCCGCTTTCGCCTGACGGATGGCCTCCTTGTCCGAGTAGTCGGAAATATCCCAGAGGGTTTGCAGGACAAGGGCCTGCTTTCTGGCCAAAACCCGGTCGCGCATCTCGGAAAAGGTGCCGCTGTCCGGCGGACAGGCGTAATTCACGCCGTATTGGCCGCAGAGGTTTTCGGCGCAAAATTCGCGGAAAACCTCGTTGAAGGGAATTTGCTCCGTAGGGATGATCGCGGCGTCTGCAAAGCCCTCCGCGTATGCCATTTCTTTCAGTTCCATGATGGTTCGCCCCTTTATCAATTCTGTCTGTATTCTACCATCGGCGGCCCGATCCGTCAAGTCCTGCGCGCACCATGCACCCGGCGGCGCCGGAGCTTGCCGCAAAAGATATGCGCAGAAAAAATTCTTTGGAAATGTTATTGAAATGTATCAGTTTTTCGCTGCGCCGTATTTTGAAATGTATCTTTTTTGCTCCCGCAGAAAGTACAATCTGCAATACATTTCATAACCCGAAAGTGCCCGCTTAAAGTGCTTTTACAGATATTTATGCGCCGATTATACCAGAGAAATGTATAAATATGCATATTTACAAATAATGGTATTGGAAATGTATCTTTTTGAAGCGTCTGAATTTTTCGGACAGGTATGAAAAATGACAAAAAATTATAGCAAAAAATGGAAGAAAATTGTAATAAAACGCCAAAAAAGCTCTTGAAAAATCGAAATAAAGGTGATAGTATGCAAATAGAGCCAAACATTGAATGCAATCACACAGTATGAATTATATTCATTTTATATTCAAATATGACTCCTTTTGATACGATCCTGTCTGCGAAGGAGGCGGAATCATGAGTTTTTCCACAAAAAAGACACTGTATTATCAGCTGAAGCAAACGATCCTGAAATGGATCGAGGACGGCGAATACCAACCCGGCTCCCTTCTCCCGTCAGAAAACCAGCTTCAAAACGATTTTAACATCAGCCGTACGACGGTCCGCCTTGCATTAAAAGAGCTTGTGCAGGAGGGATATTTGATCCGCTGCCCCGGTAAAGGGACCTTCGTGGCGCATATGAAGCTCGAGAGCGGCCCGCGCCGTCTGCTGAGCTTTACGCAGGAAATGAACGACCTGGGTTATCAGGTTCGGAATCAGGTCGTATCCATCGAAAAAGAGCTTCCGGCGATGAAAACGGCCAACAAGCTGCAGATCAGCAGCGACCAGCCGGTATGGCGGCTGGAACGCATCCGTCTGGCCAACGGCGCACCGATCGTAACGGAGATCAACTGCATCCCGACCTCTCTCGTGCCGCATTTGGATATGAACCTGGCAAAAAACCATTCGTTCTATGAGTATCTTGAGCAGGATTACGGGATAGTGATCGTTTACGCCAAGGAACGCGTAGAGTGCCGCCTTGCCAATATGCGCGAGAGCAAACACCTGGAGATACCCAAGGGTGCACCTGTTCTCCACGTGGAACGGCTGACCTACGGGTATCTGAAAAGCAAGCCGATGGAGACTTTCCCTGTCGAATATGTGAAGATGACCTACAATGCAGAGAAATATACATTCAATCAGATTATCAAGAAGGATTGAAAACGGTGTACCCTGCGTCAGCAGTGCACATAAAAATCAGAATTAATAAAATGGAGGAGAAATCAATGAAAAAACTTATCGCATTAATTCTGGTCCTGACGATGGTCGCAGCTCTGTTCTGCGGCTGTGGCAAACAGGAAGAACCCGCCCCCGCTCCGACTGACGGACAGAACACCCAGACAGACGGCAATACAGATGTCCCGACAGAGGGCCTGACCTTCGCCGACCCGATCCCTGCTCCCGAAGTCATCACCACATTCGGCCCCGACGGTAAGACCGCCAGCTGGTACACCGAGCTGGAGCTGACGCCGGATGAGCTTGCACAGGTCCGCTCCATGAATCTGACGGCCTGCTTTGAGCTCATCAACGCAAGCGAATGGGACAACGCAAACCTGATCGGCTTCACGGATGCCTGCGAAGCAATGAACATCAAGATCGTCGGTCAGGGCTGCTGCGACCTGGATCCCATTACCCAGAAAGCAAATATGGAATCCTTTGCAGCGCTGAACCCCGACATCGTCTCCTGCCAGCCTCAGGACCTCGACGTCTGCGCACCTACCTTTGATCCCCTGTGGCAGGCCGGCGTGAAGCTGACCTTCATGAGCAACGTTCCCACCGGCTACACGCCCGGCAAGGAATATGTCGGCGCGATCACCGACTCCATCGTTGACATGGGCATTGACAGTGCCGAAATGATGGCCGATGCGATCGGCGGTGAAGGCGACATCCTTGCGATCACCGTCGCTGACGTCAACTACGTCTGCAACACCCGTGACAAGGCATTCCTTGACACCATTGCGGAAAAGTATCCCAACATCAACGTCGTAGAGGTCGGCGGCTTCTCCACGGCCAGCGAAGCCGGTCAGGTCGCTTCCGCTCTGATCACGAAATATCCCGATGTCAAGGGTATCTTTGTCTCCTATTCCTCTCCCTGCATCGACGTCCTGCAGACCGTCAAGGCTCTCGGCCGCAGCGACATCAAGATCGTTACCATGGACCTCGACTCCACCTGCGCGCTGGATATGGCACAGGGCGGCAACATTGTCGGTATCGCCTGTGATATGCCCTACGCCATGGGCTTCGGCCGTGCACTGATGGCAGCATACGGCTGCATCGGCAAGGAGTGCCCGGCCTATGTGACCTCTCCTTCCTTTAAGGTCACCCGTGAAAACCTGCTGGAGGGCTACAAGACTTCTCTCGGTATTGAAGCACCCGCAGAGGTCATCGAA
>CAMFZO010000068.1 GCA_946006895.1 uncultured Clostridia bacterium
ATCGGAAACGACCGGGCGGCGACGTCCGGCAGTCAATGGGGAAATCCAACCCGACCTAAGCCGCAAGATTTACGTTATCTGCTGCCACCATATTATGTTTTTCGGAGGGAAAATCTTGCATACCAACGACCCTGAACCGCGAAGTAAGAAAAAATCCAAAAAGTCCGCGAAAAAAAACGGAAACATCCGCTGGATCGTCACGATCTTTTTCGTGACCGTCGTGATCTCCTCGACAATCTCCTTCCTGTCCTCCAGTATTTTGGAGGGCGCGGGTCTTGTCGAGGCATTTGCTGTCTTGCTGATTATTGTCCTGCTTGGCATTTTATTTGATATTGTCGGCGTGGCGGTCATGTCCGCCGACGAAAAGCCGTTCCATTCCATGGCGGCGAAAAAGGTTCCCGGCGCGGCGGAGGCCCTGAAGCTCCTGCGCAATGCCGAGAAGGTATCCAGCTTCTGCAATGACGTGGTAGGGGACATCTGCGGTGTCGTCTCCGGCTCCGCCTCGGCCATTATCGCCGTCAAGGCGCTGACCCAGATCGATTCTGACACGGTGTCGCAGCTCATCATGTCCGCCCTGGTCGCCGGTGTGACCATCGCCGGAAAGGCCTTCGGCAAAAACCTGGCCATGAGCAACTCCACCAATATCGTTCATCTTGCTTCGAAGCTGATCTATTACATAAAGTCTCCTCTCCGCTGCAACAGAACGCGGAAAAAAAGGTGACGTCTGACAGGTTGTGGAAGCGTGAGCTTATTAAATCAGATCAATTCCAGACAGGAGCTGTGCGCTCTGGACCAACAGCAGCTTCGGCTGCTCTGCGACGAGCTGCGGCAGTTCCTGGTGCTCCATGTGGCCCAGACCGGCGGCCATCTGGCGTCCAATCTGGGCGTGGTGGAGCTGACGGTCGCCCTGGAGCGGGTTTTTGACACCTCCAAAGACCGGCTGGTCTTTGACGTGGGGCATCAGTCCTATGTGCATAAAATTCTGACGGGCCGCCGGGAGGGCTTCTCTTCTCTGCGGACCTTCGGCGGACTTTCCGGCTTCCCCAAGCCGTCGGAAAGTCCCTGCGACGCCTTTGTAGCGGGACACGCCTCGTCGGCGGTGTCCACGGCCTTGGGTATGGCTCGGGCCAGGACGCTGCAAAAGGAGGACTATCACGTGATTGCCCTCATGGGCGACGGCGCATTGACCGGCGGCCTTGCCTACGAGGGCCTCAACGATGCCGGAGAGAGCAATGAACCGCTGATCGTGATCCTCAACGACAACGGGATGTCCATTACGCCCAACGTCGGCGGTATCTCTCGACATCTGTCCCTGCTCCGTACCAGGGCCGGTTATTTCCGGCTGAAAAAGATATACCGCAGCGTGACCGGCGCCCTTCCCGGCGGCAAGGCGGTCTACCGCTTCACCCACCGCATGAAGGAGCGCATGAAGCGGATGCTTTTAGGCTCGACCCTCTTTGAGGAGATGGGCTTTGAATACTACGGCCCGGTGGACGGCCATAATCTGGAGCGGCTGGAATATATGCTCCGGCTGGCAAAAAGCTGTCAAAAACCTGTGCTGCTCCACGTCATCACAAAAAAGGGCAAGGGCTATGCGCCGGCGGAGGAGAATCCCGATGTCTTTCACGGCATCGGCAGCTTTGACCCGGAGAGCGGCAAGCCCCCGCTGTGCAGTCATCTGCCGTCCTTTTCCGATACCTTCGGCAAGACCCTCTGCGATCTGGCCCGGGAGGAACCAAGACTCTGTGCCATCACCGCCGCTATGGTGGGCGGCACGGGCCTGACGGAATTTGCCCGGGAATTCCCGGAGCGCTGCTTCGATGTGGGCATTGCCGAGGGCCACGCGGTCACCATGGCAGGCGGCCTTGCCAAGCAGGGAATGCTGCCTGTAGTGGCGATCTATTCCACCTTCCTGCAGCGGGCCTATGATATGCTGCTGCAGGATGTGGCCATGCAGAAGCTCCACGTGGTCTTTGCTGTCGATCGGGCGGGTCTTGTCGGCGAGGACGGCGAGACCCATCAGGGTGTGTTTGACATCAGCTATCTGCGCTCCGTGCCGGGAATGCAGATCCTGTGTCCCGCCAATCAGGAGGAACTGACCGATATGCTCCGAAAAGCGGTGCTGGAGATGGACGGCCCTGTGGCGGTCCGCTATCCCCGGGGCTGCGACGGCGTATTTACGGAAGTTGCAAAGAGCACCGTGGTGCGTGAGGGCAGTGACATTACACTCATCGGCTATGGCAGACTCATCAATAATCTTTTGGAGGCGGCGGATCTGCTGGAGCGGACAGGCATCCACGCTGAGGTTCTGAAGCTGCCCTCCGTCAAGCCCATCGACATGCGGCCCATTGCCGCGTCGGTAAAAAAGACCGGCGCCATGGTCGTTGCGGAGGAGGCCGTCTGCATCGGCTGCGCGGGCAAGGAGATTGCTGCGTCCCTGCGAACAAGCGGCATCAACGTTCCCACCCGGCTGGTAAATATCGGAGATCGCTTTGTGACCCACGGCAATGTTTCCTCCCTGTATCATTTATTGGGACTGGACGCTGCTTCGCTGGCACAGACAGCGCAGGAGGTGCTGCAGCATGAAGCATAAAGAACGGCTGGACGTACTGCTGACCCAAAAGGGCCTCTGCGACAGCAGAAGCCGCGCACAGGCGCTCATTATGAGCGGCGAGGTCTACGTCAACGGGCTTAAATGCGACAAGGCGGGAACTCCCGTGGAGGTGGAAGCCCAGATCGAGATCCGGGGCAACGCTTGCCCCTACGTCAGCCGGGGCGGTCTCAAGCTGGAAAAGGCGCTGCGGGATTTCGGTGTGGATCCGGCAGGCTGTGTCTGCAGCGATTCCGGCGCTTCCACCGGCGGCTTTACCGACTGCCTGCTGCAAAAGGGTGCGAAAAAGGTCTTTGCCATTGATGTGGGCTACGGGCAGTTGGCCTGGAGCATCCGTACCGACGAGCGGGTGGTATGCATGGAGCGCACCAATATCCGCTACGTCAAGCCGGAGGATCTGGGTGAGCCGCTGGATCTTTCCGTGGTGGACGTGTCCTTTATCTCGCTGCGCATTGTTCTGCCCGCCATCAAGAGTCTTCTCAAGCCCACGGGACAGATCGTCTGCCTGATCAAGCCCCAGTTTGAGGCGGGAAAGGACAAGGTGGGCAAAAAGGGTGTTGTCCGCGACGCTGCGGTCCATGAGGAGGTTTTGAACAGCTTCCTCTCCCTCGCGGCGGAGCTGGGACTCACCGTTCGTAATCTGACCTTTTCTCCGGTCAAAGGGCCGGAGGGGAATATTGAATTTTTGGGGCATCTTTCCATGCTCCCCCAGGGCGCAATGACGCCGGATGTCAAGGCCATCGTTGCTGCCGCACATGAGACGCTATGAAAAAAGTTGTAATGACCCCCAATCCCTATCGGGACAGAAACTTCAAATATGCCAATCTGGCGGAAAAGATCCTCCGGGAGGCGGGCGTTGAGACAAAAACCTGCCTGGCCTTCGATGTGGACAAGACCTTTGAGCTGCCGGAGGACGTGGTGCTCCACGACCTGACCCAGGAGCTGCGGGACGCGGATCTTCTCATCTGCTTCGGCGGCGACGGCACAATCCTCCATGCCTCCAAGGCGGCCACCCGTGCCGGAGTTCCCGTTCTCGGTGTCAATATCGGCACCATGGGCTTTATGGCGGAGCTGGAGAGCAGCGAGCTGAAGCTCCTGAGCCGTCTGGCCCAGGACGACTACACCGTCGAGGAGCGCATGATGCTCCACGTGAGAGCGGAGCATGAGGGCAAGGTCCTTTTGGAGGAGGAGGCCCTCAACGACGCGGTCATCACCAAGGGCGCCGTTGCCCGCATCGTTCAGATGACCGTGAGCTGCGACCATATGCAGATCATGAGCTTCGGCGGCGACGGCGTCATTGTCTGCACGCCCACCGGCTCCACGGCCTATTCCATGTCCGCCGGCGGTCCTATTGTGGAGCCGACGGCCCAGAATATCGTCATTACGCCCATCTGCGCCCATGATATGCAGACCAAGGCCGTAGTCACCGGCGCACAGCGTGTGATCACCGTCGAGATCGGGCGCATCGGCCGCAAGAGCGCCTTCTTGTCCGTGGACGGCGGACGCGCATTGCGGCTGAATACCGGCGATACCGTGACCATCACCCGCTCCCCCTATGTCACACAGCTTGCCCATTTGAGCGACAGGAGCTTTTTTGAGATCATCAATAATAAATTTAAGTAGGTGTTACTATGAAAGCCAACCGCCAAAAGAAGATTTTAGAGCTCATTACCGAAAAGAGCATCGAAACCCAGGAGCAGCTTCTGAAGGAGCTCCATGACTGCGGCTACAAGAGCACGCAGGCTACCGTGTCACGCGATATCAAGGAACTTCGCATCATCAAGACCCTGGATGGTCTGGGCGGTTACCGCTACAGCGTTCCCCGCAAAAACGAGGGCGAAAAATTTGACGCCAGGTTCCGCGTGATCTTCCGCGAATGTGTCACCAGCATGGACTATGCCCAGAATCTGGTGGTGGTCAAGACCATGCCCGGATTGGGTGCGGCGGCAGGCGCCAACATCGACGCGCTGCATATGCCCACCGTCGTCGGTACCCTCTCGGGCGACGATACTACCCTTGTCATCATGCGTGACAGTGAATCCGCGATGGATTTCTGCGAGGAGATCCGTAAAATGATCGAGTAAAAGAGGAATTTTCATGCTCCGTCTGCTGCATATCGAGAATATCGCCGTCATCGAGCAGGCGGACATTCTGTTCGAGGACGGCTTTAACGTCATGACCGGCGAGACCGGCGCGGGCAAATCCATCGTCATCGACGCTATCTCCGCGATATTGGGAGAGCGGGCCTACCGTGACATGATCCGCACCGGCTGTGGTAAGGCTTCGGTGCGTGCGGTGTTTGACCGGGTGCCGGAGCTGGCGTGGTTTGCCGGGAACGATGTGCCCTATGAGGACGAGTTGACCGTCCAGCGGGAGATCTATCTGGACGGGAAGAACGTCTGCCGGGTCAACGGCCTGCCGGTCTCCGTGGGCGTTTTAAAGAAGCTGGGACTGCAGCTCATCAACATCCATGGCCAGCACGATTCAGCGGCGCTGTTCGATGAAAACTATCACCTGTCTTTTTTGGACAGCTTTGCCTGCAATGAGGAACTGCTGGAGGCCTACCGGCAGAAGTATCAGACTTTGCAGGCGCTGCGGCGGGAGATGGAGCGCCTTTCCATGGACGAGAGCGAAAAGCTCCGCCGGATGGAGACTCTCAAATACCAGATCGAGGAGATCTCCCGCGCCGCGTTGAAAGCGGGGGAGGACGAGAACCTGGAAGCCCGCCGGAAGCTGCTGCAGAACGCGGAAAAGCTGTCCGACGGCCTGGAGGAAGCCTCCCGATGCCTGAACGGCGGTGAGGATTCCGACGGTGCTGCGTCGCTGCTTGCTCAGGCAGAGCGCGCCCTTGCCAAGCTCACCCGCTTTGACGAGAGCCTGACGGCCCTCCACGACACGGTGGCTGACCTGATGTACCAGGTTCAGGACGCGGCGGAACAGGCGGGCGACCGCATTTACGCCATGTCTTATTCCGCCGACGAGCTGGAGCGCATCGAGGAACGGCTGGACATCATCTACCGCCTGCGCCGCAAGTACGGCGCGACCTGCGAGGACATTCTGTTCTATCTGGACCGGGCGAAGGCCGAACTGGACGAGATCGAGTTTGCCGACGAAAAGATGGAGCAGCTTCGGAAGAAGGAAAAGGCCGCTCTGCGTGAGGCTATGGACGCGGCAATGGCGCTGCGCGAGAGCAGAAAGCAGGCGGCAGCCGGTCTTGCCGAGCGGGTTTTGAAGGAGCTTGCCGACCTGGACATGAAAAAGGTCCGGTTTTCCTGTGAATTTACCGAGACGGAGCTGTCGCCACTGGGCGCCGATGCCGTGGCATTTTATATGTCCGCCAACCTGGGCGAGGCCCTGAAGCCCCTGAACAAGGTGGCCTCCGGCGGCGAATTGGCCCGGATCATGCTGGCCCTGAAAAACGTCCTGGCGGAGCGGGATCATGTGCCGACCCTGATCTTTGACGAGGTGGACACCGGCGTTTCCGGCAGAGCGGCGCAGCACGTGGCAGAAAAGCTACGCGCAGTGTCGAAAAACAAGCAGGTCTTGTGCGTGACGCACCTGCCCCAGCTTGCGGCGCTGGCGGATACGCACTTCCTCATTGAGAAGAACGAGCGCGACGGAAGAACCTTTACCGCCGTGACCCCGCTCGATTTTGAGGGCAGAAAGCGGGAGCTTGCCCGCATCATCGGCGGCGCGAGCATTACGGAAACGACCTTGCAAAGCGCGGCGGAGATGCTGGCCGCCATGCCCTAACGAAGAGGCATTGATAGTTCAAAATCGCTTGACAAATTTGGGCTTTTTTGCTATGATAGCCGCGATATAACGCAGTGATGAGAAGAAGTAACCGCAATTTTTACGCGCAGAGAGCCGTCGGTCGGTGTAAGATGGCAGGAAAATGCGGCGAAGTACCTCTCGGAGCGGTCTGCCTGAACCATGGCGTCCCTGACGCGCAAGTCTGTAGCGCGTGGTATGCCGTATATTAGGGCGGAACGGGTGCGCCCGTGAACGCGCAGAAGTCCCTGACTTCCTAAGGCTGTCTCCCGCGAGGGAACGGCAAACCAGAGGTGGTACCGCGTAACTTTACGCCCTCTGCTCCTTGTGAGCAGAGGGTTTATTTTTTGGAGGAAAGAAAATGAAAGTGTATGACGAACTCGTCGCCCGCGGTCTGATCGCGCAGGTGACAAATGAAGAAGAGATCCGTGAGATGATCGACAACGGCAAGGCGACCTTCTATATCGGCTTCGATCCCACGGCGGACTCGCTCCATGTTGGGCATTTTATGGCGCTGTGCCTGATGAAGCGCCTGCAAATGGCGGGCAACAAGCCCATCGCCCTCATCGGCGGCGGCACGGCAATGATCGGAGACCCCTCCGGCAGAACCGATATGCGCTCGATGATGACCAAGGAGACGATTGCCCACAACTGCGCCTGCTTCAAAAAGCAGATGGAGCGCTTCATTGAATTCGGCGAGGGCAAGGCGCAGATGGTCAACAACGCCGATTGGCTGCTGGACCTCAACTATATCGAGGTGCTGCGCGAGGTCGGCGCCTGCTTCTCGGTCAACAATATGCTCCGCGCCGAGTGCTACAAGCAGCGCATGGAGAAGGGACTGAGCTTCCTTGAGTTTAACTATATGATCATGCAGTCCTATGACTTCTACTACCTGTATCAGAACTACGGCTGCAATATGCAGTTCGGCGGCAACGACCAGTGGAGCAATATGCTCGGCGGCACGGAGCTGATCCGCCGCAAGCTGGGCAAGGACGCCCACGCCATGACCATCAC
>CAMFZO010000069.1 GCA_946006895.1 uncultured Clostridia bacterium
CCTCGAGGGAGAGGTGGGTCACGTCGTCGTTGATGCCGATGGTGAACTGGCGCTTCATCTCGTCCTTGGACAGCTCCTCAAAGACAGCAAACACGGACGCGGGAGGCGTATCCTTCGAGCCGAGGCCGTAACGGCCGCCAATGACGGGGATCATACGACCGGCGTTTGCCAGCGCGGTGACGACATCGAGGTAGAGCGGCTCACCCAGAGCGCCCGGCTCCTTGGTGCGGTCAAGGACGGCGATCTTCTTGCAGGTGGCGGGAATCGCCTCAAGCAGGCGGTCGGCGCGGAACGGACGGTACAGGCGAACCTTGACCAGGCCGACCTTCTCGCCGTGTGCGTTCATGTAGTCAATGACTTCCTCTGCGACGTCGCAGATGGAGCCCATGGCGATGATGACGCGGTCAGCGTCGGGCGCGCCGTAGTAGTTAAAGAGCTTGTAATCGGTGCCGAGCTTGGCGTTGATCTTGCCCATATACTCCTCGACGATTTCAGGCAGATCTTCATAGTACTTGTTGCAGGCTTCACGATGCTGGAAGAAGGTGTCGCCGTTCTCGTGGGAGCCGCGCATGGCGGGACGCTCGGGGTTCAGGCAGTGCTTACGGAACGCGGCAACGGCGTCCATATCGCACATTTCCTTCAGGTCTTCATAATCCCAAATGGCGATCTTCTGAATCTCGTGGGAGGTGCGGAAGCCGTCAAAGAAGTTGATGAACGGTACACGGCCCTTGATGGCGGCAAGGTGCGCCACGGGCGCCAGGTCCATGACCTCCTGCGGGTTGGTCTCGCAGAGCATTGCAAAGCCGGTCTGGCGGCAGGCGTAGACGTCGGAATGGTCGCCGAAAATGTTCAGCGCGTGGGTGGCAAGGGTACGGGCGGAGACATGGAAAACGCCCGGCAGCAGCTCACCGGCGATCTTGTACATATTCGGGATCATCAGCAGAAGGCCCTGAGATGCGGTGTAGGTGGTGGTGAGGGCACCAGCGGCCAGAGAGCCGTGGACGGTACCGGAAGCACCGGCCTCAGACTGCATCTCGACGACCTTGACGCGGTTGCCGAAGATGTTCAGGCGACCCTGTGCGGACCACTGGTCCACATAGTCAGCCATCGGGCTGGAGGGGGTGATGGGGTAGATGCCGGCTACCTCGGTAAACGCGTAGCTGACATGTGCGGCGGCGGTATTGCCGTCCATTGTCTTGAGTTTTCTGGTCAAAATAGAATACCTCCTAAAAAAGTATTGATTTGCAGACACATTCATTCTAACACCGAATTTCGTTTTTGTAAATCAGAAAAACGCCCCAATCGACGAAAAACAAAATATTTTTCTGTTTTTTGCGCCGGATGAGACTGCCTCGTCGATACAGTAATCCCGTGCTTGTTTTTTATCATTAATTATTGTATGATAACATCAGGAAAAAAGGAGGAACGGCTATGATTTCTCACTTAAATTCTCTGGGCCTGAATGGCATCAACGGTTATCCCGTGTCGGTGGAGTGCTTTATTTCCAGCGGCCTGCCGGGCTTTGACATCGTGGGCCTGCCGGACGCAGCGGTCAAGGAGGCCCGGGAGCGGGTTCGCGCCGCCATAAAGAACAGCGGCTTCAAATTTCCCGTCAGCCGCATTACGCTGAATCTTGCGCCCGCTGATATGAAAAAGAGCGGGACCCTCTACGATCTGCCGATCCTTCTGGATATTCTGATCGCCACAGAGGTGTGCAGGGCACCGCGGGAGAAGGCGGCGTTCCTCGGGGAGTTGAGTCTTGAGGGGAAGCTCCGGCGCGTCAACGGCGTGCTGCCCATGGCCATTGCGGCAAAGAAATACGGTTTTGAGACCCTCTATGTCCCGGAGGAAAACGCCAGAGAGGCGACACTTGCCGAGGGCATCACCGTCATTCCGGTGAAAAATGTGGCACAGCTTGTGGCCCACCTGAAAGGCGAGGCACTCATTGAGCCGGAGCCGCAGTGGACGCCGGAGGAGACTACGGAGGATCTGCCGGACTTTTCCGACGTCAAGGGCCAGGAAAACGTCAAGCGGGCCCTGGAGATCGCCGCCGCAGGCTCTCACAATGTGCTTTTGGTGGGGCCTCCCGGGTCCGGCAAAAGTATGCTGAGCAAGCGCCTGCCGTCCATCCTGCCGGATATGACCCGGGAGGAGGCGCTGGAGGTCACGCAGATCCATTCCATCATGGGCCTTTTGACCCCGGAGCATCCGCTGATCCGGCGCAGGCCCTTCCGTTCGCCCCATCATACAATTTCCTCTGCCGGATTGAGCGGCGGCGGCACGGTGCCACGTCCGGGAGAGATCAGCCTGGCCCACAAGGGCGTACTGTTTTTGGACGAGTTGCCCGAATTCAAAAAAGAGACCCTGGAGGTTATGCGCCAACCTCTGGAGGACGGCGTCGTGACCATTTCCCGGGCCAGCGGTTCTGCCAGCTATCCCAGTCAGTTTCAGCTGGTGTGCGCCATGAATCCCTGCCGCTGCGGCTGGTACGGCGACCCGTCGGGACGCTGCACCTGCTCACAGAATTCCGTGCGGCAGTACCTGTCACGGCTCTCCGGGCCGCTGCTGGACCGTATCGACATCATCGTGGAGGTCCCGGCCATGGCCTTTGACGAGCTGCGCAGCCACACTTCGCCGGAGCCGTCAGCCCGGATCAAACGGCGCGTTGAGGCGGCAAGAGACCTTCAGCGCCGCCGCTTTGCGATAGGAAAATGTCACTGCAACGCCAATATGCAGGCTGCTGAGCTGCGGAAATACTGTGACCTGGACGAGGACTGCGCCACGCTTATGCGGCAGGCTTTTGATGCCCTCGGCCTGACGGCGCGAAGCTACGACCGCATCCGCAAGGTGGCCCGGACCATCGCCGATCTGGACGGCAGCGAATCCATCCGGCCGCAGCATATTGCCGAGGCCATCCAATACAGAACATACCAATTTACACAGAATTGAGGAATAAAATTATGAATGAAATGTTTTTGCTCAAGCTGGGCGAGATCGTCCTCAAGGGCGGCAATAAATTCCAGTTTGAAAACCGTCTGAAGACCAATGTCTCCCGCCGGATGCGCCCCTTTGGCGACTTCCATGTCTCCATTCTCCAGTCCACGGTCTATATTGAACCGGAAAATGACGCCTGCGACCTGGAGGGTGCCTGGGAGGCCTGCCACTATATTTTCGGCGTGGTCAGCCTGTGCCGCTGCCGCGCCTGCGAAAAGAATCTGGATGATATTTTTGAAAAGGCCATGGAGTATCTGGGGGACGACCTGCGCATGGCCAAGTCCTTCAAGGTGGAATCCAAGCGCTCCGACAAACGCTTCCCGCTGACCAGCATCGGCATTTCCCAGGAGATCGGCGGCAGGATCGCCGAGGCGGTGGAGGGTATCCAGGTGGACGTGCACCACCCGGAATACACCGTCTATGTGGAGGTGCGGGATCGTGCCGCCTATGTCCACGGTCCAGCCGATCCCGGTGCGGGCGGACTGCCCACCGGCGTGGGCGGACGAGCCATGGTGCTGCTCTCCGGCGGCATTGACTCGCCGGTAGCGGGCTATATGATTGCCAAGCGCGGCGTGGAGCTGGAGTGCGTCCATTTCTTCTCCTATCCTTATACCAGCGAGCTTGCCAAGGACAAGGTACTGGAGCTGGCGCGGCTCATGACCCGCTACTGCGGCAAGATGACGGTCAACGTGGTGGGCTTCACGGAGATCCAGGAGGCCATCCGCGACAACTGTCCGGAGGAATTTTTCACCCTCGTCATGCGCCGCTTTATGATGATGATCTCCGAACGCATTGCCAGAGATCACGGCTGCGGCTGCCTGGTCACGGGCGAAAACCTGGGGCAGGTGGCCTCTCAGACCATGGAGGCCATGGCAGTGACGGGCGCCTGCGTGGAGCTGCCCATCTTCCAGCCCCTCATCGGCATGGACAAGGAGGAAATCGTCACCCTGGCCCGGAAAATCGGTACCATGGAGACCTCCATTTTGCCCTATGAGGACTGCTGCACCGTCTTTACGCCCCGCCACCCCAAGACCAAACCCACCAAGGCTCAGGTGGACAGAGCTTGTGCCGGTCTGGACTTTGACGGCCTGATCGAGCGGGCGCTGCAGAATACCGAAATGATCCGGGTGCGTTATCATGGATGAAGCGGCACGGGTCATCCGTCTGCTGACGGAGAAGAATCAGACCCTCGCCACGGCGGAGAGCTGCACGGGGGGCCTGCTGGGAAAGCTCCTGACGGATGTGCCGGGGGCGTCCGCGGCGTATCTCGGCGGCGTGATCTCCTATGCCTACGCGGTCAAGGAAAAGCTGCTGGGCGTGGATCCTGCCGTTTTGGAAGAAAGAGGCGCTGTGTGCGAAGAAGTCGCCTTGCAGATGGCGAAGGGCGTAAGAGAGCGCCTGGAAGCGGACTTTGCCCTGGCGACTACGGGGAACGCCGGACCCTCCGCCGACCCGAAGAATCCCAATGTGGGAGAGATCTATGTCGCCCTTGCCTGTGAAAAGACAAGCCTGTGCAGGAAGCTGACCCTCCGGGGCAGCCGGGAGGAAAACCGCACTGAGGCCTGCAGAGCCGCTTTGGAGCTGCTTTTGGAGAATATCTATGCGTAAGCGTGCCGCCGCAGCCGCCTTCTGGCTCTATCTTGCCGTGCTGTTTCGCATCACGGTGTTTCGAAGCGGCTGGTATGAAAATGGATTTTTCGCCGGCAGCGTCGTTTGGGTCCCGTTTCAGACGATATTTTCCTATCTTTCCACAGGACAGTGGCGCTATTTTCTCTATCTGTTTGCGGGAAATATCCTCTGGTTTTTCCCCTTCGGGATCTATGTGGGCGCGAAAGGGAAGTCCGCCGCTGCCTGCGTTTTGTATACTGCGCTGCTGTCCCTGACCATAGAGACGCTGCAATTTGTCCTGAGCACCGGCTGCAGCGAAACGGAGGACATTCTGTTGAACACCCTGGGCGGCGTTTTGGGCTGGCTTGCTTATGACGGGCTTCGCCGCCTGATGAAAATAAGAGCGGCCCGCCGGGGCTGAGGAGAAGTTCGCCGTGCGCTGCGATCCGATTGATGATCCCTTTTGTAAAACGATTATGTGTAACTGACTGGTAGCGGCGAACGACTCTGTCCGCCACGTTTTGCATTATCTAAAGGCGAAAGGCTGAGGCGTGCGTTGCGTGCATAATCAAAATAAGCGGTGCGCCGGGGTCATCGCATCCCGCTTCTATCACGTCTATAATTGTATGGAACCTAACCATCATCCATATGTACCATCCTCATGCGCTTTATCAGAAATGCTGCGGAAGCATAAACGCGCATAGATAAACCCGGAGGGACCGATCAGCGGTTCCTCCGGGGATTTTTTTGGCTTTATTCTTCTTCAATGGGATTGTAGTTGACGATGACGCCCATATCCGTCAGGACCTGAACATCCTTGACCTTGGTACCGAAGGCGTCGATCTGGATCAGCAGGGGACAGCTTGCCAGACCCAATACATCCTCAATGGCCTCATTGTAATCCACGTCTACATGGGTCAGCTCCTGCAGTCCTTCCAGCGGGGAGACATCCTCCAACAGGTTATAGGAGGCGTAGAACTGCTGCAGCTTTGCGTCCTCTGCCAGATCGGGTATAACGCTGATCTGGTTATGGCTCACGTCCAGATAGGTCAGATTCGACATGGAGGCGATGACGCTCATGTCCGTTAACTCATTTTCCGCCAGCTCCAGGCGGGTCAGACCGGTGCAGGCAGACAGGGCGCTGATGTCGGAGATCATGTTGTTTGAGGCAACAAAGGAAATCAACTCGTCCATCTGCGCCAGAATATCAACATCGTAGATCTGATTGTTGTTGGCGACCAGGGCCTCCAACTCCTTGCAGCCGGTCAGCGGCGCCAGAGAGGGAATGTGGTTCTCGG
Organism: uncultured Clostridia bacterium; assembly: GCA_946006895.1. Lineage (GTDB taxonomy): Bacteria > Bacillota > Clostridia > Oscillospirales > Oscillospiraceae > JAZOXB01. Next base: position 5,901 of record CAMFZO010000069.1, read on the forward strand.
AAATATCCAGGTTCTTCAGCTTTCCGGCGTTCTTGATGGGGTCAAGAGACGCGACGGCGTTGCTGCACAGATTCAAGGTCTCCAGATATTTCAGAGATGACAGGGCGCTGATGTCAGAGATGCTGTTGGAGGACAGATCCAGGTCTGTCAGGTTCGTCAGACTTGCCAGAGTGGAGATGTCCGACAGACTGCAGCCGGACAGGTCCAGAACTTCAAGGGACGTCAGGGTGCCGATGGCCTCCAGCGCGTCCTCACTCAAAATACAGCCGGACAGATCCAGACTGGTCAGCTCCGTCAGGGCAAACAGGAAAGAATAATCGTCTACCGGCATATCCTCTATGCGCAGGGAGGTTAGAGAAGTAAAGTAGCGCAGATCCAAATAGGTGCTCATGCCGTCGGGGACGGTCAGTTCGGTGATCTGCCACAGGTCATCGGTCATCACCGCCTCGGTGCGGGGAACGTAAAGAGTGTCGCGGACATAGGCTTCCAGCGTCTCATCTGCAAAACGGACCTCCTCAATGACGCCCATGATCATATAGGTCTTTTTGCACAGAGTGCTGACAAGGCCGTTTTCTCCCACGGTGATGGCGGAGATGGAAGTCTCGCCGGCTTCCAGAGCGACAGGCTCTGTCATGGCGCCCGTAGCGGTGGAGGGGTATTCCTCGTCAAAGGAGCAGTAGACCGCGCCGTCGGGGCTTTCCGCCAGAACGGAGATGTACTCCGTGTACTCCCCACCGTCGGGGGTGAAGACAGGCGCGGCAGGCCGCATGGATTCCAGCTCGGGCTTGATGGCTGCGTCGTTGATGCTGTCGAGCATCCTCTGCGCGTCCAGGAGCTTGTCCTGGGCCACATAGACCGAGGAGAGCTTTATATAAAGCTCCGCAGAGGGGGCAGACTTGATGGCGCCGACAAGGGAGCGCTCGGCCTGGGTGTAGCTGCCGTCTGCAATACAGGCGTCGGCAAGGGCGAGAACATATTCCGGGTTGCCCGGATCCAGATCAACTGCTTTTTCGTACAGCCAGACGGCCCGGGCGTATTTTCCGTCGTCCATGGAACGCTCCGCAAGTGAGGCGAAGTTTTCAGCCGTCCAGAAGAAATAGTAGAGGCCGAAAAGAATCGCGCAGATGATGAGCAGGACGAGCAATACAATCAGAAACTTTTTCATATTGCAGGACTCCTATCTGATGGTTCAGTCTGTATTATTATACCGCCAAGGGGCACATAAGTCAATGAAATTTGGCGAAAAACGCAGAAATGGCAATCCGGAAAGAAACGGAAAATACGGCCGCGACGATTGAAAACGGTCGAATCTTGTGCTATACTGGTTGGCAGCGAAAGGATGGGAGTAATGAAAGACAGAAACGATTCCCTGCTGCAGGGTCCTATTTGGAAGGGCCTGGTGGCGTTTGCCATGCCGATCCTGCTGGGGCAGGTGTTCCAGCAGCTCTATA
>CAMFZO010000070.1 GCA_946006895.1 uncultured Clostridia bacterium
CCTAAGCCTTCGTCGGCAGCGTCAGATGTGTATAAGAGACAGGATCTCCACATAGTACAGATAATCCTCCAGCGTCACGCCGGGACCAAAGGAAGCCTGGATATAGGCCTCCGTGCTCTCATAACCGGCCGCAAGGGCGCTGGTGGCCAGGTCGCCCGCCGGGTTGGAAATGTCGTCGATATAGGCCTGATCCTCTTCACTGAGGGTGAAGCCGTCGGCCTTGGCCCGGCAGTACAGGGCGTACTGCTCAGCAAAGTTCAGGGAGGCGGCCTCCAGGAAGTACTGCTCCCAGGTACGGTTCTCCGTCAGAGACGCCTGACCTGCCAGCGGTGCGGAGGCGTCCAGGCCGAAGTAGACGGCATAGGAGCCGTAAGAGGACATAAAGGTGTAAAATTCCAGCCAGTAGAGCAACTGCATGACCCGGTTGGTGAGGACGGGGTTGCCGTCGGCGTCCACCGCGATGACGGCGGACATATTCTCATCGTCGGGAGAGGCGGTGGTGATGGAATAGTTGGCCAGGGCGGTCACGTCGTTTTTGCCGTAGTTGTCAATGACCTCCGGCTCAGTGGACGGCTCAGTGGCCTCGGTGGTGGTTTCCGGCTCCTCGGGGCTGGTCGTGCAGCCGGAGAGCAGACCCAGGAGCATTGCCGCCGCCAGCAGCAGGGCAATGAGAGATTTCAGCTTCATAATGTTCTCCTTTGATCGTATTGCGTTCGTCGGAACGTTGTCTAAGCTTTATCATACCACACTCCCGTGTCGATTGCAATGAAAAAAGTTTTTGCCGCCGGGTCCGGCGATTTGACACCGATTTTACAAAAAGACGGTTTTTCATTTTACACAGGGGCGGTAGGATAAAGGCGTAAGGACGAACAAAAAACCAATTATTTTGAAAAGGAGAAATCAAATATGAAAAAGATTATTGCTCTGGTCATGACGGCGGCACTGCTGCTGACGGCCCTGGTCGGCTGCTCCAAGGGCAGCTCCGGCGGAACGGTCTCCACCGACGGCTCGACCTCCATGGAAAAGGTCATCGGCGCCCTGGGCGAAGCCTTTGAGGCAGCGCAGGAGGGCGTGACTGTTACATACAATCCCACCGGCTCCGGCGCGGGCATCACCGCCGTCTCCGAGGGACGCTGCGACATCGGCCTTGCCAGCCGCGCCCTGACCGACAGCGAAAAGGCCGGCGGTCTGACGGAAACGGTCCTGCCTACGACGGCATCGCCGTCATCGTCCACCCGGATAACCCCGTCACGGATCTGAGCGTGGAGACCATCGCCCAGATCTACACCGGCCAGATCACCAACTGGAAGGAAGTGGGCGGCGACGACGCGGAGATCGTCCTCATCGGACGGGAGTCCAACAGCGGCACCCGGGACGGCTTTGAGACCGTCACCGGCACCGCAGACCAGTGCAAATACCGCCAGGAGCTGACCTCCACCGGCGACGTGATCACCGCCGTCTCCCAGAACCCCGGCGCCATCGGCTATGCTTCCCTTGCCTCCGTCAAGGACTCGGTCAAGGCCCTGGCAGTGGGCGGCGTGACCCCCTCCGAGGCTACGGTGAAGGACGGAAGCTACGCCATCCAGCGCCCCTTTGTCCTGGTGACCAAGACCGGTACGGCCCTTTCGGAGACGGCTCAGAGCTTCTTTGACTTCGTCACCTCCGCCGAGGCAGCCGGTATCATCTCCGACGCCGGCGCAGTGCCTGTCCATTAAAGCATGAAAAGCAGAAAGCGTCTGCTGGAAAACACCGTCCACGGCATCTTCCTGATCCTGGGCCTGATCACCGTGGGCAGTGTGCTGCTCATCACCGTGTACCTGGTGATCTCCGGCATCCCGGCCATCCGGGAGATCGGCCTGGTCAAGTTCCTGTTCGGCAAGACCTGGGACTCGTCGGCGGCGGAGCCGCAGTTCGGCATCCTGCCCTTCATCCTGACCAGCGTCTACGGAACGGCGGGAGCCATCCTGCTGGGCGTTCCCGTGGGCTTCTTTACGGCGGTGTATCTGGCAAAGGCGGCTCCGGCACGGCTGAAGTCCGTTGTGAGCCAGGCGGTGAGCCTGCTGGCGGGCATCCCCTCGGTGGTCTACGGTCTGGTGGGTATGCTGGTGCTGGTGCCGGGCATCCGCAAGGTGTTCCATGTGGCCGACGGCGCGAGCCTGCTGGCGGCCATCCTGGTTCTGGCGGTCATGATCCTGCCGTCCATCATCAAGGTATCCGTCACCGCGCTGGAGTCGGTGCCGCGGGAATATGAGGACGCCTCGCTGGCTCTGGGAGCCACACCGACGGAGACCTGGTTCCGGGTCTCCGTTCCGGCGGCAAAGAGCGGTATCGCGGCGGCGGTGGTGCTGGGCGTGGGCCGTGCCATCGGTGAGGCCATGGCAGTGATGATGGTCTCGGGCAACGTGGCGAATATGCCCTCGCTGTTCCAGAGCGTCCGCTTCCTGACCACGGCGGTGGCCAGCGAAATGGCCTATGCGGGAGCGGGCTTGCAGCGGCAGGCGCTGTTTTCCATCGCGCTGGTGCTGTACCTCTTTATCATGCTCATCAACGCGACGCTGAATTTCTTCCTTAAACGGAGCAGGGAGGGCTGAACATGGAACACAAAACGATCTCCGGACGGCGGAAGGCCTACGGCGGCGTGATGCGCGTCCTGATGCTCTTTTCGGTGGCCGTCACCTGCGCGCTGGCGCTGTTTCTTATCGGCTACGTCCTCTATAAGGGCGTGCCCAACCTGTCCTGGGAGCTGCTGAGCACCAAGCCCAGCTACCTCTCCGGCACCATCGGCATCCTGCCGGACATTCTCAACACGATCTATGTGGTCATTGCGACCCTCATCATCGTGCTGCCCCTGGGCGTGGGAGCGGCCATCTATCTCAGCGAGTACGCCGGAAGCAAACGCCTGGTGGCCGTCATCGAATACGCTGCGGAGACCCTTTCCGGCATCCCGTCCATCATCTACGGCCTGGTGGGTATGCTGTTCTTCTGCCAGTTTCTGAACATGAAAACGTCCCTGCTGGCAGGCAGCCTGACCCTGGTCATCATGAATCTTCCCACGGTCATGCGGACCACCCAGGAGAGCCTGAAGACCGTCCCCCAGAGCTACCGGGAGGGCGCTTTCGGCCTGGGTGCGGGAAAATGGCGGGTGGTGCGCACGGTGGTGCTGCCCGGCTGCGTTGACGGCGTGGTCACCGGCTGTATTCTGTCGGTGGGCCGCATCCTGGGCGAAACGGCTGCCCTGCTCTACACGGCGGGCTTTGCCCACGCCCTCTACGGCTTTTTTGACGGCCTGCAAAATGCCGGCGCGACGCTGACGGTGGCCCTGTACGTCTACGCCAAGGAGCAGGGCGAATTCGAGGTGGCCTTTGCCATCGCCTCCATTCTGATGGTCCTGGCCCTGCTCATCAACCTGGCGGCCTCCCTGACGGGGAAATATTTCAAAAAGAGGAGAAGCCTATGAGCGCCATTATTTCCGCAGAGGATCTGTGCCTGTGGTACGGCAGCACCCAGGCGCTGAAGCATATCGGCATTTCCATCCCGGAAAAGAGCATCACCGCCCTGATCGGCCCGTCAGGCTGCGGAAAATCCACCTTTCTCAAGACCCTGAACCGGATGAACGACCTGGTCCCCGGCGTGAAGATCACCGGCCGGGTGGAATACGACGGCCGTGACATCTACGCCCCCGGCGTGGACGTCAACGAGCTGCGGCGGGATGTGGGCATGGTCTTTCAGAAGCCCAACCCCTTCCCCATGAGCGTCTACGACAACATCGCCTACGGGCCCCGGACCCACGGCATCAGGAACCGTGCCAAGCTGGACGACATCGTGGAGCGCTCCCTGCGGGACGCCGCCATCTGGGACGAGGTGAAGGACCGGCTGAAGAAATCGGCCCTGGGTCTGTCCGGCGGTCAGCAGCAGCGGCTGTGCATCGCCCGGGCGCTGGCGGTGGAGCCCAAGGTGCTGCTGATGGATGAGCCAACCAGCGCGCTGGATCCCATCTCCACGGCGAAGATCGAGGAGCTGGCCATCTCCCTCAAGGAGCGCTACACGATCATTATCGTGACCCACAATATGCAGCAGGCCGTCCGCATTTCCGACCGGACCGCGTTCTTCCTCCTGGGGGAGCTGGTCGAGTGCGGCGAGACGGAGCAGCTTTTTGCCCAGCCGCAGGATAAGCGGACGGAGGAATATATCACGGGGAGGTTCGGATGATGAGAAGTCGGTTTGACGAGCAGCTGACGCGGCTGAATCAGGCGCTGATCGAAATGGGCGCCATGTGCGAGGAGGTCATCGCCCTGGCTGCCAAGGCCCTGGCGGACAGGGATCCGCGCCTGGCAAAGAAGGTCGCGCCCCTGGACGGCGAGATCGACCGCATGGAGCGGGACATTGAGGCCATGTGTCTGCGGCTGCTTTTGCAGCAGCAGCCGGTGGCGGGGGACCTGCGCCGCGTTTCCGCCGCCCTGAAGATGATTACCGACATGGAGCGCATCGGCGACCAGGCCGAGGACATCGCGGAGATCATCCCCTATATGGAGGGTCGCTCCGGCGAGGAATGTGCCGCCGTCGGAGAGATGGCCAAGGCCGCCATCCACATGGTCACCCGGAGCGTAGATGCCTTTGTCCACCGGGACACGGAGCTGGCCCGGAAGGTCATCGCCTACGACGACGTGGTGGACAACGATTTTGACCGGGTGAAGGCCGCCCTCATCGGCCTGATCGCAAAGAATCCCGCCGACGGGGAATACGCCCTGGATCTTCTGATGATCGCGAAGTATTTTGAGCGCATCGGTGACCACGCGGTGAACATCGCCGGCTGGGTGGTCTTTGCCGTGACCGGCGTCCACCCGGGGGAGGAGCCGGTATGAAGATCTGGTGCGTGGAGGACGACGCCGGCATCCGTGACATCGAGGTTTATACCCTCCGCACGACAGGGTTTGAGGCGGAGGGCTTTGCCGACGGCGGAGCCTTTCGTCAGGCGCTGCGGCGGGAAAAGCCGGATCTGATTCTGCTGGACGTAATGCTGCCCGGCGAGGACGGGGTGGCGCTGCTGAAGTTCCTGAAAAACAGCGCAGACACCCGGGAGCTGCCTGTCATCATGGCCACGGCCAGGGGCATGGAATACGACAAGATTCAAAGCCTGGACCTGGGTGCCGACGACTATCTGGTCAAGCCCTTCGGCATGATGGAGATGGTCTCCCGGGCCAAGGCGGTTTTGCGCCGCTGCAATCCCGCGCCGGAGCGGAAGCTGCTGCGGGCGGACGGCCTGACGGTGGACACGGAGGAACACACGGTCACTGCCGACGGGGAGCGGATCGTCCTCACCTTAAAAGAGTTTGAGCTGCTGCGGCTGTTTCTGTCCCACCCGGGTGTCGCGTTCACCCGGGACCGGCTGTTCAGCGACATCTGGGGCGACAGCTATATAGGCCAGTCACGCACCGTCGATATGCACATCCGCACCCTGCGCCAAAAGCTGGGGCCTTACGGAGAGGGCATTGAGACGGTACGCGGCGTAGGCTACCGATGGGAGGTACCGAAATGACAAAGAAGATATTTCAGTCCATCATGCTCACGGCGGGGGCAGTGCTGCTGGCCAGCCTGGTCATCATTCTGGGCTGCCTTTACGACTATTTCCAGGGGGTGCAGCAGGACCAGCTCAGGGATGAACTGAGCCTTGCGGCGCAGGCTGTGGAGCTGAACGGCAGCGACTATCTGGAGGGCCTGGATTCCCAGACCTACCGCCTGACCTGGATCGCCGCCGACGGCAAGGTCCTCTGCGACACCCGCACCGACGCGGAGACCATGGAGAACCACGCCGACCGGGAGGAGGTCCGTCAGGCCCTGGAGGACGGCAGCGGCGAAAGCTCCCGCTATTCCCAGACCCTGCTGGAAAAGACCCTCTACCGCGCCTGCCTGCTCTCCGACGGTACGGTTTTGCGCATTTCCGTCAGCCGCTCCACCCTGGGCGTGCTGATCGTGGGGATGCTGCAGCCCATTGTCCTGGTGCTCCTGGCGGCGCTGATCCTGGCCTATGTGCTGGCACGCCGGGTCTCCCGCCGTATCGTGGCGCCGCTGGAGACGCTGGACCTGGAGGCTCCGCTGGAAAACGACACCTATGAGGAGCTGTCGCCGCTGCTCAACCGCATCAACCGCCAGCGCAGGCAGATCGACGGCCAGTTGGAGACGCTGCGGCAGAAGAACGACGAATTCGCCCAGATCACCCGCAGCATGAAGGAGGGCCTGGTGCTCCTGAACGAGAAGGGGACGATCCTGAGCATCAACCCGGCAGCCCAGAAGCTGTTCCGCACGGACCGCTCCTGCGTGGAGCAGGATTTCCTGACGGTGGAGCGCAGTCCCGAGATCAGCGCCTCCATCCGCAGCGCCCTGAACAGCGGCCACAGCGAGTACCGTCTGCAGCGGGGCGGACGGGAGTACCAACTGGACATCAGCCGCATCGAGTCCGGCGGCAAGACGGCGGGCGCGGTCCTTCTGAGCTTCGATGTGACGGAGCAGGCCTTTGCCGAGCGCAACCGCAGGGAGTTTACTGCCAACGTCTCCCACGAGCTGAAAACGCCACTGCAATCCATCCTGGGCAGTGCCGAGCTGCTGGAAAACGGCATGGTCAAGGCCGAGGACGTGCCGCGCTTTGTGAACCGTATCCGCACGGAGGCGGCGCGGCTGGTGGCGCTCATCGAGGACATCCTGCGCCTTTCCCAATTGGACGAGGGCGGCCCGATGCCCTACGAGACGGTGGATCTTTTTGACCTTGCGAAGGAAACAGCCGCGTCCCTGCAGGATGCGGCGGCGGAGAAGAACGTCCGTCTCACCGTCAGCGGCGAGACCGCACCGATCTACAGTGTCCGCCGCCTCCTGACGGAGACGGTACGGAACCTCTGCGACAACGCCATTAAATATAACGTGGACGGCGGCACGGCGGAGGTACTGGTGGAGCCGTCGGAGACCTGCGTGACCCTCACCGTCCGCGACAGCGGCATCGGTATCCCGCCGGAGCATCAGGAGCGGGTGTTTGAACGCTTCTACCGGGTGGACAAGAGCCATTCCAAGGCATCCGGCGGCACGGGCCTGGGACTTTCCATCGTCAAGCACGCGGTCCAGTCCCTGGGCGGCAGGATCGACCTGGACAGCGTCCCCGGCCACGGCACCACCGTCAGCGTCACCCTCCCCAAGCCCGCCGCCGGCAGTCTTGCAGACAAGAGTTAAGGGCTAAGAACGAAAGATACAAAACCGGCGGTGAGAGCCTCTCTCACCGCCGATTGATCTGATACTGATTCTTGATTAAAAAGTTTAATCAAGAATCCCGTGTGCTGCGCACACTC
>CAMFZO010000071.1 GCA_946006895.1 uncultured Clostridia bacterium
TCTGGAAGACCATGGCGATATCACGGTCCTTGGGGGCCACGTCGTTGACCAGACGGTCGCCGATGTAAAGCTCGCCGTCGGTGATCTCCTCCAGACCTGCGATCATGCGCAGCGTCGTGGACTTGCCGCAGCCGGACGGTCCCACCAGCACAACAAATTCCCGGTCCTGGATCTCCAGATTGAACTCCTGGACCGCGACGACACCTTCCTCGGTGATCTGCAGATTGTTTTTCTTCTCAGTCTCGTCCTTCTTTTTCTTCTTTTTCTCTGTGTGTGGGTAGATCTTTTTTACATTTTTCAGGGTGACATTTGCCATGTTACCGACTTTGATACAGGGGCCTCCGCCAGCCTGTACCTCGCGACCGCCCGCGTTGGAGCGCGACGCATTACGGCAGGTCTCCACACTGCCGCACCGCAAGTCTGCGGACTGAATTACTCCTTTCCCGGCGGTTTGCGGCAATGTTGTGGAGTTGCCGCGCCTACCTTAATGGCAATATCATATCATATCTGCATTTTCCTCCGCAATAGCGCACTTCGTACAGATTTCGCTCTGGATTTTTGGTGAAAATGCCCCGAATTTTGAAGAATGTCGGGAAAAACGGCAGAAATAACCACCGGCCGTGGGGTATGCACCAGCCCCTTGGGGCATGCCCTCGGCTGAGCCTATAGGCTCATCGGCTTTATGCGCATCCAAGGCCCCCTCTGACGAGGGGGCTGGATTTTTGCGCAGCAAAAAGACTGAGGGAGAGATTTTCTCTTCTTGTTTCTCTCCCTCCGTCTTCGCCTTACGGCGAATCCACCTCCCTCATCATACTTAGAATCTGATAAAAAGGTTTGAAACCTTTTTATAGCGCCTTCAGGCGCGTCAGATTCTGCACGAGACGGCACAGCGTGCCTTAAGCACGATGTGAGTGTGCGCAGCACACGGGATTCTTGATGAAACTTTTTCATCAAGAATCAGTATCAGAGGGAGGCTTTCCGCTGCGGCGGTACTCGGCTTTGCGAAAGCTATTGGAGCCACCAGCCTGGTGGTTTTCTTTCACCAAAAAACCACCGGGGTGTCGGCACAGCGTCCGACGCCCCGGCGGGGATAAACAAATCAATGGAAGACCCAGATGTTGCCGGACCCAAAGCGGAAGGCGACGGTATCGTACATGGAGCCGGAGCTGTCCGCGTTATAATAGATCTCGGCGGTGGTCTTGTCGGCAAAGGTGGCGGTAAAGCAGTAGTAACCGCCCTCGGTGCCGCTGTAGTCCCAGGTGAAGCGGTAGGAGCCGTCGGGGCAGTAGATATGGCCGCCGGAGTTGCTGTAGAGGGACAGGGAATAGTTTTTGCCGTAGAAATACTGCACCTGCCCGTCCAGGGTGGCGGCGTACAGCTCCCGGTTGCCGACGGCGGCAGCTTCCTCCTCGGTCAGGGGCGGCTCGACGATGAGATAGCAGGAGGCCTTGCAGCCGCTCTCCGTCAGCACGGTGATGACGCAGTTGCCCTCGGCAAGGGCAGTGACCTTGCCGTAGGCGTCGATGGAGGCCACCGTCTCGTCGCTGAGCTGCCAGGTGATCTCGTCGTCGCTGTCGGCGGGGGTGAGCTGATAGGTCAGGCGGCAGCTCTCGCCCTTGGTCAGCTTGACCTCCGCAGAGCCGAGAGCGATGTCCTCCGCCGGTATGCCCCGCAGTACAAGCCAGACCACCGCGCCCGCCACCAGGAGCAGAAAGACCACCAGTGCCAAAATCGGGGTCCAGCGTTTTTTGTCCCGCCTGGGACGGCGGGGACGGACATTGGGCACCGCGGCGGGTTTTTCGGGGGCGTTGTTCTCCGCGCCGGGGGCGTCTGTTTTTTCATCGGGACTGCTGCTTGCAGCCTCCGGGTTTGTATCCTCTGCGGGAACTTCCTCCCCGGAAACGGCTTTCTCCCCGGGAAGGCTTTCTTCTTCGGGGACGCTCCCGTTTTCCGGCAGGGCGCCGCTATATTCCTCCATGGACGATCCTCCTTTCGAGGGAAAAGGCTTGTTTTTCTCTGTGATGCTATGCAACATATAATAGCTGCACGTTAGCACCCGTAGGGGCAGCTATCAGCCGCCCGCAATGCGGGTGTTTCATGCAGTGATCAGTGAAGAGTGAATGGTGAATAGTGAATAGTGAATAACGGAGGTGTCTGCTTCGCAGACGAATAGTAATTATGAGTGCACTTACAACAAAGCGTCCGTAGGGACTGGCCTCCCGGACAGTCCGACTGAAAATTTGACCTCGACGGGCAAATTCTCAGCAATGCAATATCTCACGGATGAGAACGATTATGGAACATCGAGTTCCAAAATCGTTTTGGGCCGGGACGCCGGCCCCTATACACGATTCACCATTCCCATCGTAGGGGCGGCTATCAGCCGCCCGTGTACCCTGGCAGCATCCGCAGGGACGATGTTTTTTGGCGACGGGCCGTACGGGAGGCAGGCCCGTACGGGGGTGTGCGTTAAAGCGGGCGGCTGATAGCCGCCCCTACAGAGCTTCTTTGGCCGTGCGTTCATAATTTTTTCCGTCTGCGAAGCAGACACCTCCGTTATTCACTATTCACTATTCACTATTCACTTTTCACCATTCACTGTTCACTGTGCACGGGCGGCTGATAGCCGCCCGTGCAAAATATCATTTGTCTGCGAAGCAGACACATCCGTCATTCACCCTTAGTCCTTAGCCCTTAGCCATGAAGCTGCATGGGCAGCTTAGGGCCGACAGGGTCAAGTGCGCGTCCTTGTTATTTTCTTCCCAGGGCGTTGGACAGACGGGCGAATTCGTCGATGCCCAGGGTCTCACCCCGGACGGTGGGGGAGAGGCCGCAGTCCGTCAGGAGCTGCGAAAGCTGCGCCTTGTCCCGATCGCCGAAAGCGGCTGCCAGGGCGTTGAGCAGGGTCTTGCGCCGCATGGCAAAGGCGGCCCGGACGGTGCGGAAGAACATCCCCTCGTCGTCGATGGGCGCCGGCGCCTCGGCGCGGATGTCCAGCCGGACCACGGCGCTGGTGACCTTCGGACGGGGCATAAAGCAGTCCGGCGGCACGTCAAAGAGCAGCGCCGGCACGGCGTAATACCGGCACAGCACGGAAAAGGCCGAGTAATCGGAGGTGCCGGGCTTGGCGCAGATGCGCTGGGCCACCTCCTTCTGCACCATAACGGTGACGGCGGAGAAGCACCGGCTCTCTAAGAGCTTTGTCAGGACGGGGGAGGTGATATAGTAGGGCAGGTTGGCGCAGGCCACAGGCCGCAGACCCGGCAGGGCCTCCCGCACCAGGGCAGGCAGATCGGCCTTCAGGGCGTCGCAGAAGCGCAGCTCCAGGTTGTCAAATTCCCCCACGGTGCGCGCCAAAACCGGCTGCAGGGTGGTGTCCACCTCCAGGGCGACCACCTTCCCCGCCCGCAGGCACAGCTCCTGAGTCAGAGGGCCGAAGCCCGGTCCGATCTCCACCGCGCCGCAGGTGCCGTCGATGCCGGATTCCTCCGCAATGCGGCGGGGCACCCACCGCTGGGTCAGGAAATTCTGCCCCTTGGCCTTGGAAAAATGAAATCCAAATTCCGCCAGCAGGGACTTCATCACCTGCACGTTGCAGACATCCAGCATAAAAAACCACCTCTTTTCAGCCATTTTAGCAGAAAAGAGGCGGTTTTTCAATAGGGTCGGGCGGTACGCCCTGACTTTAATTCAAAATGTAGGCCGTGCAGGCGCGCACGCCGAAGTCCCAGCACTCGTCGAAGGTGTCGAAGTACAGGTCGATCTTGTAGCCCTTGATGAGGCCGCCGGTATCCTCAGCGGTGCAGTAGCCGTAGATGTATTCGCCGTCGTTGGATACGATGTACATTTTCGTGCCCAGGGGAATATAGGCCGGGTCTACCGCCACGGCTCCCACACGGGCGACGGTGCCGGTGGCTGTGGTGCCCGTCTGTCCGTTGCAGGAATAGGCGGTGCAGGTGACGCTGAGCACGTCGGAGTAGGTGTAAGAGGTGCCGGAGACGGTGGTGATGGTGCCCTCGCTGATGGCGTGTTCCTCGGCACCGGTCCCGTCCGTCGTTTCCAGAACCCGGTGGTCAGGCTCGTCGGGCTGGTCGGCAATGGCGCGTTCCGGCCCCCGAACCACCAGGCGGGTGACCGGTTCGGTGACGGTGGTTTTATCCAAAACCGTGTGGGAAACCCGGTGGCCGTTCTCATAGACCACCTGAGCGGTGTAGTGGATCACGCCGTCCACGCCCTCAATGAGGGTCAGCTCCTCGCCCGGTTCCAGCTCCGAATCCTCGTAATACTTGGTCTCAAAAGGGACCGTCTTGTCATACTCGATGAGGGAAAGCTCCTTGTGGACGATCTCGACGGTCATGCCGTCGTAGGTGGGGGTGTCCTCCTCGCAGGAGAGGATGTCGCCGGTGCCGGGGACAATGCCCATCCTGTCCAGAAGGGAGCTTACGGTCTCGCCGTAGGTGCCGATGACGCGGGTCTCGCCCCAGTAGATGACCGTGACCATCTGCATCCGCTGGATGTCGATGCGGCCGATGCCGTCGTTATAAGATGTGGTGTAGGTATCCTCCTCGCTCAGCTCAATGCCAGCCTCATCCAGCACCACATCCGGGTCTGTGCTGTAGGACTTGTGAACAGTCATGAAATCACCGTCGGTGATGACAAAGCTGTTCTGTGCGAAAACAGTCAGGGACAACAGGCTGACAATGACGGCCGCCATAAGGGCCATAGCGATGATCCGGTGAGGGATCCTTCTGCGGAATCTGAACTGTTCCGTTGCTCTGCGCATCAGAGTATCCTCCTTTCCATAGTGTTTGGTTTCAAAGCATGAAACTATTGTTACTCTATTGTAACTGCGAGATAATTATAACATTTTTTCCGGATTTGTCAAGTATTTTTATGAATTTCAGGAATAATACGAACTTTTTCATCAATTATGTAAACGCGCAAAATAGACTATATGGGCGGGTATTTCGGGCTTTGACCCCCAACATCTTGTGGAAAAGTTACAAATCGGTTAACATAATCAGCATAAAAAGAAACCATTTGACAACCGCATAAAAAAGTGCTATATTGGGGTCGAAAGTGGCGAAGACGAAGAAATTCGGCAAGGTCAGCCGGGCAGAGAGGGAGCGGTCGGTGCAAGCTCCTGCGGCAGCCTGCCGGATACCGCTTCCGAGCCGCTCCCCTGAAAAACGTCGTGTTACATTGGCTATTGGCCGGGATGGCGCGTCCAGTAGGGGAAGCCGGGTGCGCCCGTTACTGCGCCAACGAGCGGCAGCGTTTTTTGCGCTGCAAGCAGGGTGGAACCGTGGGAATTTTCTCACCCCTGAATTTATCAGGGGTGATTTTTTGTTGCCCCTTATCTTAAAAGGAGGGACGGATATGTCCGAAGAAAACCTGTACACCTTTGAAAACGAAGCCTACCGCAAGACCTATTGGCACACCTGCTCCCACGTGATGGCCCAGGCCGTCAAGCGCCTGTATCCCCAGGTGAAGCTGGCCATCGGCCCGTCCATCGACAACGGCTGGTACTACGACTTTGACTGCGATTTCTCCTTCACCCAGGAGCATCTGGAGGCCATCGAGGCCGAGATGAAGAAGATCTGCAAGGAGCGGCTGCATCTGGAGCGCAGTGAAAAGCCCCGTGCCGAGGCCATCGCCTATATGGAGAGCCTGGACGAGCCATACAAGGTGGAGCTGATCAACGATCTGCCCGAGGACGCGGTCATCTCCTTCTACACCCAGGGCGAGTTCACCGACCTGTGCGCCGGTCCCCATCTGGACTCCACCGGCCGCATCAAGGCCAACGCCTTCAAGCTGACCCAGTGCTGCGGCGCTTACTGGCGCGGCGACTCCAACCGCAAGATGCTGCAAAGAATCTACGGCGTCGCCTTCCCGAAGAAGGAGGAGCTGGACGAGTACCTGCGCAAGCAGGAGGAGGCCCGCAAGCGCGACCACAACAAGATCGGCCGTGAGCTGGAATACTTCACCACCGTCGACGTCATCGGTCAGGGTCTGCCCATTATGCTGCCCAAGGGCGCAAGAGTGATTCAGCTCCTGCAGCGCTGGATTGAGGATGAGGAGCAGAAGCGCGGCTACCTGCTGACCAAAACCCCCCTCATGGCCAAGAGCGACCTGTATAAGATCTCCGGCCACTGGGATCACTACCTGGACGGCATGTTCGTCCTGGGCGACCCCAAGGATGAGAGCAAGGAATGCTTCGCCCTGCGTCCCATGACCTGCCCGTTCCAGTATCAGGTCTTTTTGAACCGCGCCCGGTCCTACCGCGACCTGCCCATGCGCCTGGGCGAGACCTCCACCCTGTTCCGCAATGAGGACTCCGGTGAGATGCACGGTCTGATCCGTGTGCGCCAGTTTACCATCTCCGAGGGCCATCTGATCCTCCGTCCCGAGCAGCTGGAGGACGAATTCCGAGGCTGTCTGGAGCTGGCGAAATATGTCCTGGACACGGTTGGTATGCTGGAAAACTGCACCTTCCGCTTCTCCCAGTGGGACCCCAACAACAAGGAAAAATATATCGGTACTCCGGAGCAGTGGGACGAGGCCCAGAGCATCATGGGCAAGATTCTGGACGATCTGGGTGTGGAGTACACCATCGGCATCGACGAGGCCGCCTTCTACGGCCCCAAGCTGGACATCCAGTATAAAAACGTCTTCGGCAAGGAGGACACCATCGTCACCATCCAGGTCGACCAGCTCCTGGCTGAGCAGTTTGACATGGAGTACACCGATGTCGACGGCAAGAAGCGCCGTCCCTATATCATCCACCGCACCAGCCTGGGCTGCTATGAGCGCACCCTGGCATACCTCATTGAACGGTTTGCCGGCGCGCTGCCGCTGTGGATGATGCCGACACAGGTGCGTATCCTGCCCATCACCGACCGCGCTCACGACTATGCCAAGCAGATCGAGGCCAAGCTGACGGCCGCCGGTGTACGCACCGAAAGCGACCTGCGCAGCGAAAAGCTGGGCTACAAGATCCGCGAGGCCCAGATGCAGAAGATCCCCTATATGCTGGTGGTCGGCGACCGGGATATGGAAAACGGCACCGTGTCCGTCCGTACCCGCGGCGGCGTGGACCTGGGCGCCATGAGCGTGGACGCCTTTATGGGCAGATGCCTGACGGAGATCGCCACCAAGGACCGCAGCTTCTGATACAATATAAAAATAGCAAAAACCGCGTGTCGAAGACCCTCGACACGCGGTTTATACTATCTTTTTTCCCCGGACTGTGGTACAATGAAAAAACTAAGGGCTTTTGTAGGGGCGGACGGGACGTTTGCGAGCGCCGCCAGTGGCGGA
>CAMFZO010000072.1 GCA_946006895.1 uncultured Clostridia bacterium
CTGCTTGAACAATTTTTACTTCAAAATATTGTCTAACTTTTCGGGGTCACTTCAAGCCAATCCCAGCGGGTATTTTTATGCAAAATGAAATTATTCTGCAACAGCGTCCTTGAAAGCCTTGCCGGCCTTGAACACGGGAGCCTTGGAAGCGGGGATCTGGATGGCTTCCTTGGTCTTGGGGTTGCGGCCCATGCGAGCCTCGCGGCACTTCAGCTCGAAGGAGCCGAAGCCGACCAGCTGGACCTTGTCACCCTTGGCGACGGCTTCCTTGACGGTATCGACGACGGCTGCGACAGCCTTTTCTGCGTCCTTCTTGGACAGGCCGGCCTTGGCGGCGACCTCAGCGATGAGTTCAGTCTTGTTCATAATAGTACCTCTTTCTCAAAATAGTATCATTTGCACCGGCGGGAAAACCAGTCGGAGGGCCTGGCAGAGCGCTGCCCGCCGTTTCACCTGCCGATATTTTCTCTGCTTATAAAATTTACCACAAAAACATGAAATACGCAAGTAAAAATTAGGAAAATTCAATGGATTTTCAGAATTTTTGCTATTTTTTCCCCCTTCGGCAGGAGCAAACAGTCTTCGTAGGTCACTGCTTTGAGGAAAATGACCAGCAGCAGGTAGACCACAACGGCCACAAGGATGGCACAACCGCAGGCGATGACGATGCTGGATACGAAGCCGTAGACGAGCCGATAGGCGAAGAACGCCGCCGCGCCCATGACCAGAGCGGCAAGGCCGCTCTTCCAGACGGAGCCGAGGAGCTTGGGTGTATCCGGCACCACGCGGTGGAGCATGAACAGGTTGAGAATCATAAACACGGTGAAGCAGGCCAGCGTACCCACCGGCGCGCCCAGGATGCCGATGGCCGGGTTGCCCACCAGAATATAGTTGACGGCCACCTTAACGCCGCCGCCGATGAGCATATTGACCATGGGCAGCCAGGGCCGGTTGTGGGCCTGCATGATGGCGGTGGTGACGGTGGTGATGCCGTTGATGAGAACGGTGGGCGCCAGGATCGCCAGCAGCACTGCCGCAAGCTGGACCCGCTCGTCACCGTAATTGCCCAGCAGGGCCATAATGGGCTCAGCCAGGACAAACAGGCCGACCATACAGGGCATGGCGATGAGGCCCGTCAGCCGCAGGGAGGAATTTTGCACCATCTGCACGTTTTTTTGATCGTTGCAGGTCAGATAGCCGGTGATGGCCGGGATGATGGCCACGGTGATGCAGGGGAAAAAGGACGTGGGGAAATTGAAGATGGTCTGACAGAGGGCGTAGACGCCGCTCTGGTTTTCCACGGCGGTCTGCATGACCTCCTGCCACGGGATCGTGACGCCGCCCCCGGACAGGGTGCTTTTGGTCAGATCCAGCATCCGGCCCATCCAGGTGGAAGCGCCCTGGGCGGTAGCCTGGGCTGCCTCCAGCAGACGGCGGGTGACCATGATCTCATCGACCAGGTTGATGAGCTGAAGACCCGCGGCACCCAGAGTGATAGGCACGGCAATGGCCAGGAGCTGCTTGGCCGTGGTCTTGTAGGACAGGGCCGTTCCACCCAGGGAGGAGACGCGGCGGCGGTCCTTACGGTATTTGATGAACACGTAGAGGGCGGAGCCTGCCGCGCCGATGCTGATGCCCACGATGGACGCGCCGGAGGCCAGCGCCACGTCGTCGGTCAGCCGTTTGACCACATAGGCAAAGCCCAGACCCAGCAGCAGCTTGCCCAGGGCCTCAATGACCTGGCTGACGGCGGTGGGAGTCATATCACCCTGGCCCTGGAAGAAGCCCCGGCAGGCCGAGGCGATACAGATGCACAGCACCGCCGGACCGAGGGCAAAGATGGAATACCAGGCGTTGGGCATGGACATGACATCCGATGCCAGCCAGTGGGGGAAGAGCATCATCATACCGGTGCCCAGGAAGCCGATGGAAAGATAGGCGATCAGGGCCGTGTGGAAGATGCGCTGCATCTGCTTGCCGTTTTTCCGCGCATTGGCCTCAGAGACCATGCGGCTCATGGCCACGGGCAGACCGGTGGTAGACACCACCAGCAGTACGGTGTAGATGGCGTAGGCCTTGTTGAAATAGGCAAAGCCCTGGGAGTCGATGATCTGATTCAGGGGCAGCTTGTAGAGCATGCCAATGACCTTGACCACGATGGTCGAAAGGGACATGATGGCCGCGCCTGTCAGAAAGTTTTGCTTTTTTCCGTTCTTATTATCCAAAGTCAGCCTTCCTTCTTCCCGCCGAACATCCGGGGCATGACATATTCTGCCAGCTCCCGGACGACGGCCTCCAGATCAATGGTGGTGAATTTTCCGGCGGAGTAGAGGATCTTGCCACGGACCATGGTCATGACCACGTCGTGCCCGTTGGCAGCGTAGGCCAGATGGCTCATGACGTTGTGGCAGGGCATGAGATGGGGCTGGGTGAAATCCAGCAGGATCAGATCGGCGTCCATGCCGACCTTTATCATGCCGCACTCCTTTTCCCGTCGCTGTGCCCGCGCACCACAGACCGTCGCCATGAGCAGGGCGGCATGGGCAGGCAGGGCCTTGGGATCCAGCGAACGGCCCTTGGCCATCAGTGTGGCGGCTCGGATCTCCTCAAACATATCCAGATTGTTGTTGGAGACATTGGAGTCGGTGCCCAGGCAGACGTTCATGCCAGCCCGGATCATGTCCTCCACCTTGGCGCAGCCGGAGGCCAGCTTCAGGTTGGAGCAGGGGTTGTGGACGGCGGAGACGTGGCGCTTGGCAAGCAGGGCCATGTCCTCCGGCTCCAGCCAGACGCAGTGGGCGGCGATGGCGGGAGCGTCCCAGACGTGGTGGCAGTCCAGCACCTGGGCAGGGGTCAGGCCGTAACGCTCCTTGCAGGCCTCGTGCTCCGACTTGGTCTCCGACAGGTGGACGTGCATCCCGATGCCCTCGTTGATGGCGTATTCGCTGGCGGCGTCCCAGAGACGATGGTTGGAGGTGTATTCGCCGTGGATGGAGGCTTCGATCCGGATGCGTCCGTTGTCGTAGCCGTGCCATTTGTCCTTGAGGGCCACCATCTCCTGGCAGCGCACGTCCTTTTCAAAGTCGAAGTCCTCGCCGAAAAGGGTCAGGGCGCGGGAGATATTGGCCTTGATGCCCGATTCCGCCGCGGCCTGAGCCACCTCGTCGCAGAAGAAATACATATCGGACACGGAGGTGGTGCCGAAGCGCAGAGATTCGGCGATGGACAGGAGGGTCGCGGCCTTGACGCAGCGACCGTCCAGCTTATCCTCCGTGGGGAAGATGTACTTTTCCAGCCACTCGTGCAGCTCCACGTCGTCGGCGTAGCCGCGCATGGGAGACATGGCCAGATGGGTGTGGCAGTTGATGAGGCCGGGCATCAGGACCATGCCCTCACCATTGATGATCTGGGCCGGATGCTCCTCCGGCGCCTTACGGGAAAGGTAGCTGATCTTGCCGTCGGTGACGCCGACAAAGGCCGAAAACAGCACCCGCAGGTCCTCATCCATGGTCACAACGGTAACGTTCGAGAATAAAGTATCCATTTTGTCATCCTTTCGGGTATACTATAATCAGATAAAAAGGTTTAAAACCTTGATTATTTATTTAATGATTCATGCGGCAACGAAATGCTCGCAAATCCCGGCTTTGCGCTGCCGCATAATAATTATTTCGATCGCCGTTTTGCTCACTCCTTACGGGGCAACCGCAAAATATGGCGATGATTACTTCAAAAATGCGAAGGCCGCCTCCTTCTGACGAAGCACATCCTCCAGGCGGTCGATGTACTGCCCGGGGAATTTGGGATTGTGGAAGCGCTCCAGCGTACCGTCAGGGCGGTTGATCTTGGTCATGCCGCCGCCGCCCAGACTGATGATGCTGTGCAACTCCTCCATCATGTAGATGTTGTAAAGTCCCTCAAAGCCGGGCTTGCACCAGCCCACGTTCTCAAAGCTGCCGGACATATATTTCTGCCGGTAGAGGTAGTAGGGCGTGTAGCCCGCCTGCTGCAGACGCTGCCGGGAAAGGCGGAGCATTTTGTCCACGTTTTCCGCCGTGGGCAGGGTCTCCCGGGCAAAAAACAGGTCCGCGCCCTTTTTCAGGGCCAGGGTGTGAACGGTGATGTTGGTGGGGCCGAGGGCGAGAACCTGCTCCAGAGAGTCTAAAAAGGAGGCCTCCGTGTCCGACGGCAGGCCGGCAATCAGGTCCATGTTGATGCCCTCGAAGCCGGCCTTTTGGGCGTCGCGGAAGGCCCGCACCGTATCCTCTCCCGAGTGGCAGCGGCCGATGACCCGCAGTACCTCGTCGTTCATGGTCTGGGGGTTGATGCTCATGCGGTCACAGCCAAGAGCGCGGATGGCTTGCAGCTTGGGCAGGCTCAGAGTATCCGGGCGCCCACCCTCCACCGTATATTCTATCAGGCCTGTCAAGTCAAAATTCCCTGTAATTTCGGTCATCAGCCGTTTCATTTGATCTTCGGACAGGGTGGTAGGGGTGCCGCCGCCGATGTAGAGGGTCCTGACCCGTTTGCCGCTGCCCCGCAGGAGCTTCCCCACGTGGATGATCTCCTGCACCAACGCGTCCAGAAAACGCGGCAGGAGAGTGCGGAATTTTTCGATGCCCGCGCTGACAAAGCTGCAATAGGCGCAGCGGGTGGGGCAGAAGGGGATGCCGATATAGAGGGAAATGTCATTTTCTTCCAGCAGACCGGCGGCCTTGACCGTGGCGCGGGAGGCTTCAACGCACAGCTTCCGCCGTTCGGGCAGTACGTGGTACTGCTCCTTTAGCAGGCGCTCCGCGCTTTCCTCTGTACCGCCGGCGAGCAGATGGCGCGTGGTCAGCTTGGTGGGGCGCACGCCGGACAGACTGCCCCATTGGGGCGGCTGCCGCAGCTCCATAGCCGCCGCGTAATAGGCATTTTGCAGCAGACGGCGGCGGCTGGGCACATCACCGGCCAGCTCCGCTTTCATGCGCCGTGCGGCATAGACGGTCTTTCCGCGGAGGGTGATCTTAGCCCCGGCAGTCATCCAGTGCCTGCCCACCGACAGGGTCGAAACGGCACCGTCGCCGGAAAAAGGCCCTTCCACCGGCTCCATGGTCTCCTCGGGAAACAGGGCAAGCTGGAGCTGCTCCACGGCATAGCGCTCGGTATGTCCGCATAAATATAGCTTCATAGGAGGCTTCTCCTTGAAATTGAGAATTGTGAACAGTGAATGGTGAATAGCTAAGAGCGAATGGTGAATGACTGATGTGTGCGCTCCGCGCACGGAAACTCATATACGAACGCATTCTCGTAAAACAGTTCGTAGGGGCGGCTATCAGCCGCCCGATTAGATACCGCTCGGTCGTTGGCGGGCGGCTGATAGCCGCCTCTACGGCAAAAAGCGATAAATCGCGCGCAGGGCGCAACGACCCCGGGCGCCGTTTTTTATTCGTCTGCGAAGCAGACACCTCAGCCATTCACCCTTAGTCCTTAGCCAATGAATGGTTGAGAATACGACCGTGTTCCCTTATCTGAAATAGGGGTTGAAGGCGTGCTCCCGCGCCAGGGTCGTGGTGGGACCGTGGCCGGGGCAGACGGTCAGAGGGCCGTCAAGCTCCGACAGGCGGTGCAGACTGGCTTTCATCTCCGCCTCGCTGCCGCCGGGAAAATCGGTCCGGCCGTAGGAGCCTGCAAACAGGGTGTCACCGGAAAAAAGCACGTCTGCGCACCGCAGGCAGACGGATCCGGGGGTATGGCCCGGCGTTTCCAGGACGGAAAATTCCAATTCGCCTACCCGGACGGTATCGCCCTCGCCGTAGCCGTCGGTGTAATACAGAGGACCGTCGGTGAGGGAGGGCGGCAGGGTCAGCTCCTTTTCGTTGAGCCAGACCGGCAGCCGCTCCGCTTCCGCCAGAGCCTTGACGCCGCCCACGTGGTCAAAATGCCCGTGGGTCAGCAAAATGGCGCAGGGGCGCAGCTTTTCCGCCCGCAGACCGGCCAGAATGGTCTGCGGCTCATAGCCCGGGTCGATGACGGCGGTGTTTCCCGCGCTGTCCGACACCAGATAGCAGTTGGTCTGATAATCGCCGAGGGTCAGCATCCGTAGCTTCATAGGCGCCTCCTTTGTCAACGCTTCCATTCGTCTGTGTCCAAAATAATGGTCACGGGGCCGTCGTTTTCCGAGGCCACCAGCATATCCGCGCCGAAGGTCCCGTGCTCAGGCACAAAGCCCCGGTCGCGGCATTCCTGCAAAAACAGCTCATACAGGGGGATGGCGGTCTCCGGACCGGCGGCGCCGATAAAGCTGGGGCGCTTGCCCTTTTTGCAGTCGGCAAAGAGGGTAAACTGGCTCACCACCAGCACCCCGCCGCCCACCGCCTGCAGGTCCCGGTTCATTTTCCCGTTTTCGTCGCAAAAGATCCGCAGCCCCAGGGCCTTTTCCGCCAGCTTTTTGCAATCTCCGGCGGTATCCTCCGGCGCAATGCCCAGCAAAATCAGAAAGCCTGTTCCGATCCGCCCGGTCACTTTTCCGTCAATTTCCACCGACGCGCTCTTCACGCGGGTTACGACGGCCCGCATCAGTTCTGCCCCCGGCGCACGTCCACAACGCCGTCGATGCTGCGGATGCGGCTGCGGATGGCCTCCAGCTCCGTCACGTTTTTGACCTCAAAGGTCGCAATGGTCCGGGCCTTTCCGGCGGGCATCTCCCGGGCGGAAATCTCCGTCACCTTGACCTTGGAGGCGGTGAGGGCCGTGGCAATGTCCAGCCAGATGCCGTCGCGGTCGATGGAGTCGATCTCAAAGGTGGTGGAGAAGGGCTTTTCCTCAGAGGCGCTCCAGGCGACGCTGATCCAGCGGCCCGCCTGCTTGGGGTCGCTCAGATTGACGTTTTTGCAGTCTCTGCGGTGGATGGAAACACCGTAGCCCTTGGTGATGAAGCCGATAATGTCGTCACCGGGCACCGGCGTACAGCAGCGGGAGAATTTGATCATGCAGGAGTCGATGTCCTCCACCACCACGCCGGAATCCTTGTGGCGGCTGACCTTTACCGGCTGCTGCTCCGGGGGCTTGGGGGCCTCCTTCTGACGGTTGGCCTTGGTCAGCTCCTCACGGATGCGTCCGAAGGCCTTCACCGCCGTCAAGCCGCCGTAGCCGATGGCGGCGTACATATCGTCCAGGCTGTCAAAGGACAGCTTTTTCAGCAGCACCGGCAGCAGCTCCGCGTCCTGCAAAACGGAGGGACTGATGCCCGACCGGCGCAGCTCACCTTCAAAGCTGGCCTTGCCGTGGGCCACGTTCTCCTCCCGTTTTTCCTTTTTGAACCACTGCTTGATC
>CAMFZO010000073.1 GCA_946006895.1 uncultured Clostridia bacterium
ATACTGATTCTTGATTAAAAAATTGAATCAAGAATCCCGTGTGCTGCGCACACTCACATCGTGCTTAAGCACGCTGTGCCGTCTCATGCAGAATCTGACGCGCCTTCGGCGCTATAAAAAGGTTTTAAACCTTTTTATCCGATTCTAGTATGAGCTGCCGGATTGATCGGCTGCGGCGTCCGTACCGTTTTCCCGGTCAATCCCTGCAGATACAACATTGTATTTCTATCATAATACAACGAAAAACATTTGTCAACCGGGTTGACAATTTTATTTCTGTTTGCTATGATAATCATGAGGTGGGAAACAATGGAACTCCGAATCTTCCAAAAGGGTTTTAATTTTTCACAGGACGGTCCCGGAAACCGTTTGGTCTACCATTTGCAGGGCTGTAACCTTCGCTGCCCATGGTGCTCCAACCCGGAGGGACTCTCCTTGCAGGGCGGCGTAAGCTGCAGCATCGACGAGATCGTCGCGGAGGTATTGCGAAGCAGGGCCATGTTTTTTGACGGCGGCGGCGTAACGCTGACCGGCGGCGAGGTCTGTATGCAGTTTAGCGCAGCGGCGCAGCTGCTCGATCGTCTGTATTATGAGGGCATCAACACCTGCATTGAGACAAACGGCACCTCACCGCGTCTGCCGGAGCTGTTCCCGGTGCTGGATCTGCTCATCATGGACATCAAGCATCATGACCCGCAGAAGCATAAAGCGGTCACCGGCGTTTCGTGCCTCCAGACCTACCGCAACATCACCGCCGCTCTGGCGGCCAAGCAGCCTCTGGCGCTGCGTATCCCGCTGATCGGCGGATTCAACGCATCGGTCGAGGACGCGGCGGCCTTTGCCAAGCTGCTGAAGCAGCTCGGCGTACCCGGAAAGGCCACGCTGGAACTGCTTCCCTACCATGAGTACGGCAGGGCAAAATATGACAGCCTTGGCATGGAATACACAATGGGCGAAAACGCGCACGTCTCCGCAGCGCAGGTCGCAGCCTTTGCCCGGTGTCTGAAGGACGAGGGCATCACGCTGATCCATACATAATTTATTTTGAAAATCTGATTTTCAGGAAAGGATACCATTCATGATGGAACTGTTTCAATTGATGCGGCCGGAGGCCGTTACCGACAAGGCAAAGAAACTGTTTAATGAGGAGCGTCAGGCACACAAGGTCCTTAACGGCTGGCTTCTGTGCCGGGAGATCGCTGCCGCAGCAGACGCAGAAACGAAGGAGACTTTCCCGGAGCTGCGTGCCGCCGAGGAGCTGGAGGCGATCATCGACCGTCTTCCCATTGAGATCAGCGACAACGCGCTTCTGGCAGGCACGCAGCGCGATGCCTTCGCCGCCAGCTACGCGCTGATCAATCCCGCCTTCAAGGTCGAGACCTTTAAAGGTTACTGTGATCCGCTGGAGGTCTACAACTTCGCAACGCCCACCCAGGATATGCCCGCTGAGCGCATCGCCGCCATCCGCGAGGCGACCTCCAAAAGTCCCTGTGTCCGGGCGCTGAACGAGGTTTACGGCAAATACAGCGACTACACCGACGAAGTCGCCTTCTTTATGGAGCACGTGACCGGCCACCACATTCCGGATTTCCGCCCTGCGCTGAAGCTGGGCGTCCGCGGTCTGATCGCCGGGATCGACGAAAAGCTCGCTGCCGGCGGTCTGGCGGAAAAGCACGAAAAGAACTACCGCGCCATGAAGCGCGTCCTTCAGGCTTCCATCCGCTTGGCACACCGTTACGCCGATCTGGCTGGTGAGCTTGCAAAGACCGCCTCCGACGAGCGCAAGGCAGAGCTGGCGCTCATGGAGACCAACCTGCGCCGCGTCCCCGAGCATCCCGCCCGGACACTGATGCAGGCCATGCAGTCCTTCATTATCCTTTGGCAGGTCATGTGCCTTGAGCAGGCACCGAACCCCTTTGCTTTCTCCGTGGGCAACGCCGACCGCATCTTTGAGCCGTACCGGGCGCTTTCCGGCGAGAGCCGCGAGGAGGCCGCCGCCCTGTTCAAGCACTTCCTGGTCTTTTTCAATGTCGGTGAGCGTTCCTGGGCGATCTCCCAGAATGTTCTGATCGGCGGGCGTGACGTAGACGGCAACGATCTGACCAACCTGATGAGCTATGCGATCCTCGACGCCTACTACGATATGAACCTGCCCCAGCCCATTTTGTCTGTCAAGCTGCATAAAAACACCCCCGACGAGCTGTATCGGGAAATGGGCCGCTTTTTCTTCACACCTGGCTGTCTGACCCCGTCCCTGTTCAATGACGACAGTCTGTTCCTCACGCTGGCGGAGCATGGCGTTGCGCGGGAGGATCTCCCCGACTATTCCGTCGCCGGCTGTCAGGAGCCGCTCATCATGGGCAAGGACAATGCCAACACCACCAACAGTTGGCTCAACATGGGCAAGGTGCTGGAGCTGGTATTGAACAACGGCAAGTCGGTGCTTACGGGCCGCGAAATGGGCAAGCAAACGGATTACACGCCCGAATATATTCTGTCGCACGTCCGTGAGCTGTTCTATCAGCGTCTTGAGGATGTCTGCAAAACGATGCAGGATGCCGCCAACGGCGCAAGTCGCGCGCTGTCGCTGCTGCCCGTTCCGTTCCTGAGCTGCTTTATGGGCGGTCTTGAAACGGGTGTTGACACACGGGACACGACACAGCAGGGTACGAAATACAACGGAAGCGGCTGCCTGATCCACGGTCTTTCCGTCGTGGCGGATTCCTTCATTGCCATTGACCATCTGCTGAAGGAGCGCCCCCAGGATGCGGAAAACCTGGTCGCCGCCTGTAAGTGCAACTTTGAGGGCTATGAGGAGCTGCGGGAGTATCTGAAAAAATGCCCCAAGTACGGCAACAACATTCCCGAGGTGGACGACGAGGCTGTGGAAGTCGCAACGCGTGCTTCCGAGATCGTCCGCAGCCTGAAAAATTACCTGGGCAATCCCTTCCGTCCCGACTGGAGCTCTCCCTCCACGCACCTGACCTACGGCTATCTGGTCGGCGCGACCCCCGACGGCCGCGGCGCAAGGGAGATGCTCGGCTACGGCATCGATCCGCTGTTCAGCACCGCTACCTCCGGTCTCGGCTTCCGCACACTCTCCACCATGCGGCTTCCCTTCTGTCAAATGGAGGGCGGCTGTGCGTCGCACTTCGGCATTGATCCCAAGTACTTCACCGCAGACACCTACGAGGAGCGGGGCCTCCAGTTCCGTGACCGGGTGCTTCGTCCGCTGTTCTTCAATCCGAGCAACAAAAACCGCGCACCCTTCTATCTCTATGTGAACGTCACCACAGCGGACACGCTGCGCAAGGTCCTGGCGGATCCGAAAAAATACGCCCCCAACGGCGTTTACATCATGCGTATCCACGGCACCTTTGTCAACTTCCTTGATCTGTCCCCGGCGATTCAGCAGGACATTATCACCCGTCTTGACCCCGGTTCGACTTTCTGCTAAACTGTCAGTATGACTGTACTTGGATTGGACATTGGGACCACTACCATCAGCGCGGTAGTGATGAGGGACGGGAAGGTCCTTGCCGCAAAGACGCTGAAAAACGACTCTTTTCTCCCGGACCGTCCGGTCTGGGAGAAAGCGCAGGATGTCCGGCAGATCGTCACTGTCGCCATGCAGACGGTAAACGAGCTTCGCACCGCCTACCCTGAGATCGAACGCATCGGTCTGACCGGTCAGCAGCACGGCATCGTCTATCTGGACGGCAGCGGTACGGCGCTGAGTCCTCTGTATATCTGGCAGGACGGGCGCGGTGATCTGCCCTATGACGACAGCCGCAGCTACGCTTCTTATCTTACGGAGCTGACGGGCTATCCCCTTGCCACCGGCTATGGGCTTGTTACGCATTTTTATAATCTGAAAAACGGCCTTGTCCCGGATAATGCCAAAACCTTCTGCACCATTCACGATTATATCGCCATGCTGCTGGCAGGGACATCGTCTCCGCGCATTGACCCCAGCGACGCCGCCAGCTTCGGCTTCTTCGATTTGGAAAAGGGCTGCTTTGACATTGCAGCGCTGGAACGCGCTGGAATGGATCCGTCGATCCTCCCGCAGCTTGCAAAAACGCCCTGCATCGGCGGCAGAGAGCTTCCCGTATATGCCGCCATCGGGGATAATCAGGCGAGTTTCCTGGGCGCCACAAGCGGGCAGCCGGATTGTATGCTCATCAATGTCGGCACCGGCAGCCAGTTCTCCGTCCATACCCCACGCTATATGACCTGTCCCGGTCTGGAGACCAGGCCCTTCCCTTTGGGCGGCTATCTGCTGGTCGGTTCCAGTCTCTGCGGCGGACGGGCCTACGCCCTGCTGGAAGGCTTTTTCCGCAAGGTCGCAGATATGCTCGGCTCTCCCGTCGATTCCTGCTACGGCGCAATGGCAAGGCTGCTGGACCGTGCGCCTGCCCCCGAGGATCCCGTGAAGGTCATCCCGCTGTTTCAGGGCACGCGCTCAGATCCGACGCGCAGAGGCTCCATTGAGAATCTCAGCGTGGACAATTTTACACCGCTGTCACTGCTCTATGGCATGATGCAGGGCATGACCGCCGAGCTGTACGAGATGTACCGCTGCTATACCGCTCAGGGCGGCCGTTGTGATAAGCTGTACGGCTCAGGCAACGGCCTCAGAAAAAACGCGCAGCTTCGCAAATGCTTTGAAACCGCGTTCGGTCTTCCGCTGATCCTCTCCCGGAATGAGGAAGAGGCAGCCTGCGGCGCGGCGCTGTTTGCCGCTGCAAATTGACACAAAACGCCGGACTGCTTCCGCGGTCCGGCGTCACGGCGGTCAATACTTCAGAAAACGGAGGAACCTACATGCATCTGTTCGACTATGACGGACCGCTGATGCGCGCCCTCATCTATATCGGTGAGCTGATCCTGCTGAATCTTCTGTTTCTGCTGTGCTGTCTTCCGATCGTTACCATCGGTGCATCCGTGACAGCAATGTATGTCGTCACGTTTCACAACCTTGACGGAAAAGGCAGCCACGCCTGCCGCCAGTTTCTGACTGCGTTCCGCGCCAACTTCAAACAGGCCACCCTGGAATGGCTGGTCATGCTGCTTGCCGCAGTGCTTTTATATGTTGATTTCTGTATCATTACACAGACCGATTTTGCAGGAAAGGCCGCCGTCGAAATTGTTTTCGTGTGTGTTCTCACGCTGTTCTTTCCCACGCTGGTCTTTCTTTTTCCCATCCAGGCATATTTTGAAAACACGGTGCCGAGGACGCTGAAGAACGCAGTCGCGCTTGGTCTTGCGAAGTTCCCGCAGAGCATCCTTTTGCTCCTGCTCAACGGCTTCCCGCTGATTTTTCTTTACTTTAACATCACGGTCTTTTTCCGGCTCCTGCCGTTTTGGGCGATCATCGGTTTTTCCGGGACAGCGCAGATCGGGACCTATCTGTTCCGGCGCATTTTCCGCAAGCTGACGACCGTCAGGAAGCCGGAAGAGCCGACGCAGTAGCCGTGGGGCAGCGGCTGATTTTCCTTATTATCGGAGGCAGAATATGGCACTGTTTACGATCTCAAGCAATTATCTCAGGGTAACAGCCGCATCTCACGCAGCGGAGCTGCAAAGCATCTGCGGTATTGACGGCACGGAATACCTCTGGCAGGGCGACCCCGCCTACTGGTCCGAACGTGCGCCGACGCTGTTTCCCTATATTGCGCGGCTGAATCAGGGCTCCTACTATCTGGACGGACAGATCTACCGCATGAGCATCCATGGGCTTGCACCCTATACGGACTTTTCCTGCACAGAGCACAGTGACGACACTCTGCTCCTGACGATGACCGATACACGGGATACTCTCAAGCAGTTTCCGCGCCGTTTTCTGTTCTCTGTCCGTTATCATGTGTCGGGGAACCGTCTGGAGGTCACCTACCTTGTGGAAAACCGCGATGAACGGCCCATGTATTTCGGCGTCGGCGGGCATCCCGGCTTCCGCGTACCGCTTAGCGCCGGTCTTTCCTTCACGGATTACCGTCTTCGTTTTTCCGCACCGTGCCGGCCCAGGCGTGTCCTCTTCTCCGACGAGCTTTTGGTCACCGGGGAAGATACAGCCTATTCTCTGCCGGACGGTCAGCTTCTTCCGCTTTCCCACGAGCTGTTTCATGAGGACGCCATCGTCCTGCGTGATATGTGCCGCGAGATCACACTGGAGAGCGAAAAAGACACCCACAGCGTCACCGTCACATTCCCCGATATGCCTTTTCTCGGTCTTTGGCATATGCCGCATACCGACGCGCCGTATGTCTGCATCGAGCCGTGGTCCTCTCTGCCCTCCCGACAGCAGCAGATCACCGACCTTGCGGCGCAGCCGGATCTGATCCTGCTGCCGCCACAGCGGCGTTATACGAACCGCTGGACGATCACAGTGAAATAAGGGAACCTCTGATTTGTACTGATTCTTGATAAAAAGTTTCATCAAGAATCAGTATGAGCGGCACGCCAGTGTCGGCGTGCCCTACGAACGCTTCGTTGGAAGTGCGTTCGTAGCCGTAGGGCACGGCGACTCTGCCGTGCCGTTTTTTTCGTCTGCAAAGCAGACACCTCAGCCATTCACCCTTAGCCCTTAGCTTATAACAAATGCTCCCCGTTGGGAGCGTCCTTTTGCAAAAAGCGAACACCGGGAGGGTGTTCGCTTTTTGCTTGGAATGCGCTCAATATTTCATAGAAAAGCGGTCAATTCCCGCAGCTGCGTTATGCCCACGGGTCCTCTTCCACGGGGATGCGGATGCCGGAGAGAATGCTGGAATACTCCCAGAGATACCAGTTCTCCCCTTTTCTGCGGAGCTTGACGGGCCTGGGTGAATCCGCGCCGACAGTCTTGAGGTACACACGAAGGTAGCCCTCCTCCACATCCTGAGGGCGTGGGTCGGAAAGCACCTGCAGCGTCAGAGGCTGCGACGGCGTGTAATTGTTCTGGGGCGCGGCACCGTCAAAATAGGCCAGCGGCAGATAGGTCTTGCCGCGTAGGCGGTCGCGGAGAAACTGCGCTTCATAGTTGCTCAGAGGTTTCGGCCCTCGCAGCAAATTGACCGACGCGACGCCCGCGTCCTGATCCTTTGTGTAAAGGTGCAGCGCCAAAAGGAACATGGCGCAGGTGTTTCCCGGTTTTGACAAATCCATCTGGGGCATGGCGGCAAATTCCTCCGCCGTCGCGGGAATGGCAGCGATCGTTACAGTCACGGGATCCCTCCTGATCATAATCAGATTTTTCAGGTCTGCGCGCTTATCCGTAATATGCAAAGTTGGTGCAGAAGCGCTGGAAGATGGCGGCCACCTGGC
>CAMFZO010000074.1 GCA_946006895.1 uncultured Clostridia bacterium
TGACCTGTCCGTCCAGCGTCACGATGCGGAAGCGGTGGGAAAAGCGGTCGGCCATGGCGATGGCCGCGTCCATATCATTGGCAATGACCGTCCTGCCCAGTAAATTTTTGATGACACTGCGGTAGCGCTCGTCGCTTTTGACCAGGTCAGACGCGATGCCCACAAAGCCCCGGCAGCCTTCCACACCCCGCTCGTTCAGGTCTTTTCCCTCAATGACGCTCAGAGGCAGTAAGGTCGCCCTGCCCGCGTCGTTGCGTTTCAGGTATTGGATGGCGGATTTTGCCGCCTGTTCATCGCTGACAATGATCTGCTGCATGGCGCTGCCGAGGGCGATCTCAATGGCGACGGTATAGTCGTCGGCGGTGCGGATGAGCTTGGAGACCGGTCCGTGGATGCCCCGCAGGACACCCTTTTTGCTCTCCTGCATGACCATGCGGACGGCCTTGGAGAAGCCCTCAAATTCCCGTTCCATCTCCTCAAAGAGCTTCAGTCGGGAGGTGACGGTGTCCAGGGAAACGGCGGCGTCGCTGACCTGCTTTTGCAGCGCATCGCGGCGCTGGACGCGGGTCTGGCTGCGCAGGCGGTAGCCCTCAATGGTATTCTGGGCGGAGGTGATGTCCTCCCGGGCCTGCGATAGGGCCTTTTTAGCCTCATTCAGCCGGGCAAGGGCTTCCTGCTGACGGGCCTGTGCCGCTGCACAGTCGGAGGTTACCTGCAATCGGCGCTCCTCGCTCTGCCGGAGGGAGTCCTCCGCAGCGGAGAGGTCGGCTGTCTTGGCGGAAAGCTCCGTGCGCAGGCGTTCTTGCTTGTTGCGCAGGGTCAGATACTGCTTCGTCATGCCCTCGGCGGAATCGGCAAGCCGTCTGCCCTCGTTCTCCGCCTGTTTGAGCTGCTCAGACAACTCGGCTGTCTGGGCGGTGATCTCGGCAATACGCCGGTTCAGGGAGTCGATCTGCTCCCCGATGCCGCCGCTGCGGCTGTCCTGCTCGGCAAGCTCGGTCTTGATACGCTGAATATTGGCAAGGCAGTTTTCGCTGTTGGTCCGCAGAACGGCAATGGCGCTCTGGATGGACTGGACGCCCGCCTCGCTCTGGGCGATACGCTCACGCATCTGATCCGTCTGTACGTCCCGGTTATTTAAATCAAAGGTCAGGGTCTCCCCCGTCAGATACAGCTCATCCAGCGCCGCGTGCTCCTGCTGGAGGATAAAGGCGGCGGAGTGGTAGTCCTCCTCGGCCTTTCGTGCGGTAGCGCTGAGTTTTTCCAGGTTGTGCAGCCACACGGCCACTTCCACACCCCGCAGCTCCTCGCGGAAGGCCAGATATTTCTTTGCCTTTTCCGACTGCTCCCGCAAAGGCTCCACCTGCAGCTCCAGCTCAGAGATCTTGTCGCCAATGCGCAGAAGATTGTCCTGCGTCGTGGCCAGGCGGCGCTCCGTTTCCTCCTTGCGGTGGCGGTATTTGGAGATACCGGCAGCTTCCTCAAAGATCTCCCGGCGGTCGGTGCTTTTCAGGGAAAGGATCTCGTCAATACGGCCCTGGCTGATGTTGGAATAGCCCTCGCGGCCCAGGCCCGTGTCCATAAACAGCTCGTTGACGTCGCGCAGGCGCACGGACTGCTTGTTGATGTAGAATTCACTCTCGCCGCTGCGGTAATAGCGGCGGGTAATCATCAGTTCGTCGGCGTCATATTGCAGTGCACGGTCGGAATTGTCCAGCACCAGTGTCGCCTCGGCAAAGCCCACCTGAGCACGTTTCTCCGTTCCGCCAAAGATCACGTCCTCCATTTTCTGACCGCGCAGAGACCGGGAATTCTGCTCGCCCATGACCCAGCGGATCGCGTCGGAAATATTCGATTTGCCGCTGCCGTTGGGGCCGACGATTGCGGTGATGTCGTGTCCGAAGGTGACGACCGTTTTATCAGGAAAGGATTTGAAGCCTTGCAGCTCCAGTTGTTTCAGATACATCGACTATTGCTCCTATTATATTTACAATAAATGATTCTACCAGATATTGTGCCAAAAAGCAAGACAAAAACGCAGCTTCCGTCAGATCTGCAGGGCCTTTCCGTCAGAAAATACAGAAAAGCCCCCGGGTCAGACCGGAGGCCATGCTGTTCTATTTCCGTTCGCCGAAGAGCTTTTGTATTGCCCGGGCGGCGGCGGACTGTTCGGCACGTTTTTTGCTGGTACCGCTGCCCTCTCCCACGCACTCGCCGTTGAGGAGCACTCGGACGGAAAACTGCTTGTTGTGGTCCGGTCCGCTCTCGCCCACAAGCTCATAGGTCAAGACCTGGTCGCGCTTGCGCTGGATCAGCTCCTGCAACTCCGTTTTGTAGTCGTGGGTATGTACCACCTGGCACAGCTTGGGCAAAATCAGGCGGGTGACGATGCCCTTTGCCGCCTCAAAGCCGCCGTCCAGATAGGCCGCCGCGATGAGGGATTCCATCACATCGCAGAGGATGCCGGAGCGGTGACGTCCGCCGCCCTGATCCTCGCCGTTGCCCAGGAGCAGATATTGCCCCAGGGAGAGCTGCTCGGCTACCTCAGCAAGGTTCTTTTCGCAGACCAGCTCCGCACGGATGCGGGTCAGCTCCCCCTCCAGCTTGGTGGGGAAGGTCTGATACAGAAAGTCCGCCGTCACGAAGCCCAGGATGGAGTCACCGAGAAATTCCAGGCGTTCGTAGCTGCGCAGCGGGTCCTTGTAGGTCTCGTTGGCATAGGAGGAATGGGACAGGGCCATCCGCGCCAGATCCTTGTTGCGATAGGTGTAGCCAAGGGCAGCTTCCAGCTTACTCAGCATGGTTTTCCTCCTTTGGTGCCAGCATGGAGCTCACATTGGCCTTGATGTCCTCGCAGAAGCCGCTGTTTACCGCATTGATGGCCTGCCGCACCGCGCCGCATACGGCCCGCGCATCGGAAGAACCATGGGCTTTGATGACGGGCTTGGTGATGCCGATAACGATAGAGCCGCCGGTTTCCCGGTAGTCCATGGTCTTTTTCATGTGGTCGATGCCCTTTTTACAGCACAGGGCGCCCAGCATGGATATGGCATTTCGTTTGAACATTTCCTTGATCAAGCCGGACATATACAGGGCGGTCCCCTCAATGGATTTCAGCAGCACATTGCCGGAAAAACCGTCAGCCACCACCACGTCGGCTCCGCCGAAGGGCACGTCGCGGGCCTCGATATTGCCGGTGAAGTTGATAAGGCCACGGGCGCCCGCATCCTTCAGCAGCTCATAGGCCTGCTTATGCAACTCGTCACCTTTCCCCTCCTCAGCGCCGTTATTCAGAAGCGCCACCCGGGGATTTTCTTTATTCTGGGCTTTTTTCGCGTAATAGGAGCCCATGCAGCCGAACTGGAGCAGAAACTCCGGCGTACATTCGGCGTTGGCTCCGGCATCAAGGAGAATACAGCCGCCACCCGTCGGCAAAACGGGCGCAAAAGCGGCGCGGCGGATTCCACGGATCCGTTTGACCACCAGCGTTGCCGCCGACAGCAGCGCGCCGCTGTTTCCGGCGGAGATAAAAGCGTCGCCCTCGCCGAGGGAGAGCATTTTGAGGCCGAGGACCATGGACGAGCCCTTATGCTGCCGCACGACCTCCGCCGGATCGGTGTGCATATCCACGATGTCGTCGGCGTTGGCGATCTCCACGCCGGCAGGCAGGGTGTCCCAGCCATGCTTTTTCATAGAATCGAGAATTTCTTCTCCTCTGCCCACGAGGATGATCTCCACGTTATATTCCTTCGCCGCCTGCAAAGCGCCCAGAACGATCTGTTCCGGGGCGTTGTCGCCGCCCATGGCGTCAATGATGATCTTCATCTCTCTTCTGCGCTCCCTTCCGTCATGGACTGCAACTGCGCCAGAGCGCGGTTTGCAATCGCCAGGTTTTTATTGGCTTTCCCCTTGACGCGCTGCTCCAAAGGGGCAAGGATCCCGAAATTCACGTTCATCGGCTGGAAATTCACGATGGTCTCGTCGCTGATATAATAGGCAAGAGCGCCGATGGCGGTCTGATTGGTAAAATCGGGGATCGGCTCTCCCCTGAGCCGCGCCGCCATGGAAACCGCCGCCAGATAACCCGAGGCACAGGATTCCACGTAGCCCTCCACGCCGGTCATCTGTCCGGCAAAGGCGACCATCGGGTCCCGGCGGTCGGCATAGGTGCGGTCCAAAAGCCTGGGGGAATTCAAAAACGTATTGCGGTGCATCACACCATAGCGCACGAACTCCGCATCGTGCAGGGCGGGGATCATGGAAAACACCCGCTTCTGCTCGGGGAATTTCAGATGGGTCTGGAAACCGACGATATTATAGATGTTCCCCGCCGCGTTGTCCCGGCGAAGCTGCACCACTGCGTAAGGCTCTTTTCCCGTCTTCGGGTCCCTGAGTCCCACAGGCTTCAGCGGGCCATAGCGCAGGGTGTCCTCGCCCCGACGGGCCATGACCTCCACCGGCATACAGCCCTCAAAGACGTTTTTGTCCTCAAAGCCGTGGACCGGCGCTTCCTCCGCCGCGGAAAGCTCGCGGACAAAGGCGGTGTATTCCTCCCGGCTCATGGCGCAGTTGATATAGTCAGCCGTGCCTCGGTCGTAGCGGGAGGCGTACCAGGCGTGGTTCATGTCGATGGAGTCCAGCGTTACCAGCGGCGCCGCCGCGTCAAAGAAATGAAGGTAGTCCGTCTGGCCGAAATACTCGGCGATAGCCTGGCTCATAGCGTCGGAGGTCAACGGCCCCGTTGTGATGATGACAGGGCCCTCCGGCACCCGGGTCACCTCCTCGGAGACCACGGTAATATTGGGGTGGGAACGTATCTTCTCCGTCACCAGCGCGGAAAAACCGTAGCGATCCACCGCCAGGCAGCCACCGGCCTCCACACGGGTCGCGTCGGCGCAGGCCAGGATCAGGCTGTTCAGACGCCGAAGCTCCTCTTTCAAAAGCCCAACGGCATTTTCCAGCCGGTCTCCCCGCAGAGAATTGGAGCAGACCAGCTCCGCGAAATCCGCGCAGTGATGGGCCGGAGTCATTTTATAGGGCTTCATTTCAAAGAGCCTGACCCGGAAGCCCCTCTGGGCCAACTGCCAGGCCGCCTCGCTGCCCGCAAGTCCCGCGCCGATGACTTTTACTTCTGTCATTTCTTCTTTATTTCCTTCGTTGACTTTGTTTCTTTCGCAGCCTTTGTTTCCGGGGCAAGCTCCTCGGCGTTCTCCACGGTCTCCGTGGTGGCCTTGGGCATTCTCCGCTTATAGCCGCGCTTGTCCTCCGGCAGGAAGTCCTTACATTCCTCATTGATGCAGAAGGGCTTCATATGGCCCTTGCCGGATTTTTTGAACAGGGTCTGTCCACAGGTCGGGCAGTCGTTGGCCGTGGGGACATCCCAGGTCATGAAGCCGCACTCGGCGCCCCGCTCACAGGCGTAATAGACGTAGCCCTTTTTGGATTTACGCTTTAAGATCCCACTGCCGCACTTGGGGCAGCGTCCGGGCATCCGCTCCACGATGGGCTTGGTGTTTTTGCACTCCGGGAAGCCCGGGCAGGCCAAAAAGCGACCGAACCGGCCGATCTTGACCACCATTTTCCGCCCGCAAAGCTCGCAGACCTCGTCGCTTTCCTCATCGGGGACTCTGATCCGCTTACCCTCCAGGGCGGTTTCAGCGGAAAGCATCTCCTCATGGAAGCCCTTATAAAAATCGCGCAGGACCTGTTTCCAGGGGATCTTGCCCGCCTCCACCTCGTCGAGCTGATGCTCCATGTTGGCGGTAAATTCCACGTCGATAATATCGTTGAAGCGCTCAAGCATCAGGTCCGTTACCACGATGCCAAGGGGTGTGGGAGACAGACGCTTGTCCTTTTTTATGACGTATTCGCGGTCCTGAATGGTGGCGACGATGGCGGCATAGGTGGACGGTCTGCCCACGCCGCGCTCCTCCATGGCCTTGACCAGAGTCGCCTCCGTATAGCGGGCAGGCGGCGCGGTAAAATGCTGTTCCTTCTTCGTATTTTCGGCTTTTAAGCGCTCAGAGCCGTCCAGATCGGGTAGCCTGCCGCTTTTTTCCTCGGTCTCGTCATCGCGGCCTTCCTCATAGACCGCCGTAAAGCCCGCAAAGCGCTGGAGCTGGTCGGAAGCACGGAACACGTGCCCGGCGCAGGCAGCGTCCACCTGTACCACGTCATAACGGGCGTCAGCCATCTGGCAGGCCACGAAGCGGCTCCAGATCAGCTTGTACAGGCGGTACTGCTCCTTGGTCAGGTCATTCTTGATAGACTCCGGGTCCAACTTCACATTACTGGGACGGATGGCCTCATGAGCGTCCTGAGCCCCCTCCTTCTTGCGGAAGCGGCGCGGCGAACCGGGATAATAGGCCGCTCCGTAGCGGGAGAGGATCAGATCCTTTGCCGCCGCGAGAGCCTCCTCAGAAAGGCGCAGGGAGTCGGTACGCATATAGGTGATGAGACCGACAGTTCCCTCGCCGGTGATGTCCACACCCTCATAGAGCTGCTGGGCAATGGCCATGGTGCGCCGCGGTGTCATATTCAGCTTACGCGAGGCCTCCTGCTGCAGGGTGGAGGTGATAAAGGGCGGCGTCGGAGAGCGGCGCTTTTCCGAACGCTTGATGTCCTGGATGGAAAACGCGCCGTCGCGGATGTCGGCGATGATACGGTCCGTTTCCTCC
Organism: uncultured Clostridia bacterium; assembly: GCA_946006895.1. Taxonomy (GTDB): domain Bacteria; phylum Bacillota; class Clostridia; order Oscillospirales; family Oscillospiraceae; genus JAZOXB01. The sequence continues at coordinate 6,678 of CAMFZO010000074.1, forward strand.
TCCGTGTGAAGCTCCCGCTTCTTGCCGTCGCCGTAGTAACGGGCGGTGAAGCTGCCGGGCTTGTCCAGGCATCGCAGGGTCACGTCAAGGGTCCAGAACTCCTTGGGTTTGAAGTTCTCGATCTCCCGCTCCCGTTCCACCACCAGCCGCGTTGCCACTGACTGGACACGTCCTGCGGAAAGCCCGCGCCGGACCTTTTTCCACAGCAGCGGACTGAGCTGATAGCCCACGATACGGTCCAGGATACGCCGAGCCTGCTGGGCATCCACCAGGTCATAGTCGATGTCACGGGGCTGCTCGATGCTCCGCTGAACGACATTTTTCGTAATTTCGTTAAAGGTGACGCGCTTGGTCTTGCTGTCGGGCAGACCCAAAAGCTCCTTCAAATGCCAGGAGATGGCCTCGCCCTCCCGGTCAGGGTCCGTCGCCAGATAGACGCAATCGGCTTTCTTCGCTGCCGTACGCAGAGATGAGATGATTGCCTCTTTTCCCTCGAGGGGACCGTATTCCGGGGTGAAATCATGGTCGATATCCACGCCCATGGTGCTTTTCGGCAGGTCGCGCAGATGGCCCATGCAGGCCTCCACCTTATAATCCGGGCCCAGATATTTTC
>CAMFZO010000075.1 GCA_946006895.1 uncultured Clostridia bacterium
ACACCTAAGCCTTCGTCGGCAGCGTCAGATGTGTATAAGAGACAGGTCCATTTCCGCCCGGCTGACGGGAAGAAAACCGCCCATCACCGTCTGCCCGTGGAGCCGAAGCCGCCCTCGCCGCGCACCGTGTCGGACAGCTCCGACGCCTCGACAAATTTCGCTGTCAGATAGGGCGTCAGGATCATCTGGGCGATCCGCTCACCGTCCTCGATGGTCTGGGGGACGGTGCCGTGGTTGTGCAGGGGGACGAAAAATTCCCCCCGGTAGTCCGAGTCGATGACCCCGACCTTGTTGGCGGGGGCCAGAGAACGCTTGGTGGCAAGGCCGCTGCGGGCAAATACCAATCCTGCGTAGCCCTCCGGGATTTCCATGGAAATGCCGATGGAGATGAGCCGCGTCTCACCCGGCGCCAGGGTCACGGGGCCGTCCAGACAGGCGCACAGATCCGCGCCGGCGGAAAAGGCCGTGCCGTAGACCGGCAGCCGGGCGTTGTCTCTCAGTTTTTTTACTTTTACTTCTTGCATAGGGGCCTCCAATTCATGAACAGGCCGCAGAAGGCGGCCTATTGCTCCAGTATCTTTTTCAGGAACGCCAGCAGGGCCTTTTCATAGCCCTCCCGGTCCACCAGGTAGCTTCTGCCGTGAACCGCCCCGGGGACGGTGAACAGGACCTTGTTTTCCGACGTGCAGGCATCAAAAGTCTGCCGGGACATGACGCAGGGGACAAAGGTGTCCGCCTCGCCGTGAGCCAGAAACAGCGGCAACCGGTTGGTCTTCATGGCCTCCCGGGTGGAGTATTCCCGCAGGCCGAAGCCTGCGAACAGGCGGGTCTGCAGCCCGATGAGGGGCAGCAGCGGCCACGCGGGAAGATGTCTGGCCCGCAGCACGGCGCGGATGATCTCCTCGGGGGAGGTAAAGCCGCAGTCGGCGACGACGCCCCGGACGTTGGCGGGAAAGGGTGTGCCGCTGGCCATGAGGACGGTGGTGGCGCCCATGGAAAGACCGCCCAGGATTACCGGCTCTTCAGCGCCGAAGCGGGCGTTGTGCCAGTCCACCCAGGTGTGAACGTCGCGGCGCTCCCGGATGCCGAAGGTCATATAGGTGCCGCCGGACTTGCCCTGCGCCCGCTGATGAACCAGCACGATCCGAAAGCCCTGCGCGTAATAAAAGGGCAGAGAACAGCCGAAATCCGAGCAGGGAGAGCCGTGCCAGCCGTGAAACAGCAACAGAGTGCCCCGGGCATTTTCCCGGGGGATCAGCTCTCCCACCAGGGAAAGGCCGTCAAAGGAGGTTGCAGTGACCTCCCGGGCACCGTGTTCCCGGAGCCAGACCTCAGCCTCGTCGATACAGGGCTTGAGATCGGCGTAGACTGCGTCGTGCATAAGCCGCTCCACAAAGGAGAAAAACCTTCCCCGGCCGCAGCAGACCAGACGCATAGCGATGTGGGAGAGGACGAAGATCAAAACAGCCAGGGCGGCCAGACAGATCAAAACGATCCAAAGGGGGTTCATTGTTCGCGCTCCTTTTTTGACAGACGGCGCAGTGCCGGGAAGGTGAGGGGCCACACGGCGGCGGCGAAGAACACCACGGCAAAATAGCGGAGGGCGTTGGTGCCGAGCCAGGTAAAGCCGACGGCGGAGAAGAGCAGCTTCAGACCCTCCTTGACGACCAGCAGACCCACAAGACCCAGGACGGTTTTCAGGATCTGCACCCACCAGACGGCCTTTTCCTCAAAGCGGATATAGCGCCGCTCGATGGGATAAGCGGCCAGGAAGCCCAGCAGCGCGCCGAAGAGGGAAAAGCTGTTTTTCCGTCCCTCGCGGATGTTCTCCAAGGCCTCCTCGCCCTCCGCCGGGAATTGGGTCAGATTGGCGTAGAGCACAAAGGCCAGAGAAATGGCCAGCATAACGCCGATGAGCGGATACATGCCGTGTTTACTGCCCGCGGCGCGGCGGACGATGGGATAAAACACAAACACCAGCACCGCCGCGATGCCCAGAGAGACGCCCACATCCAGCGGCGTGTGGACGCCCAGATACATCCGGGAGAAGGCCGTCAGCAGAAGAAGCGCCACGCAGACGATGCGCAGGGCCGTGTTTTTGTGCCAGCGGGCGATACCGCCCAGGGTGCCGGTGACGTTCTGGGTGTGGCCCGAGGGGAAGGAATAGCCTGTGGCTGCAGGCTTTGCCGCCTCCACGGCGGTAAACTCCGGGTCCCGGACCCAGGGGCGCGGGATGCGGCACAGCAGCTTGAGGAACTGGTTCAAAATGGTGCCGAAGAAGCCGACGAACAGGAGATAGTAGCCCTCCCACTTGTCCACGCACCAGAACACCGCCAGGGCGATGACGATGAACAGGATCTCGTCGCCCAGGTAGGTGAAGATCTGCATCAGCGTGTCCAGAAAGGGGGTGCGGATGGATTCCAGCCAGTAAAGCAGCGCCATGGGATCACTCCTTTTTGCGAATTCAGCTAAGGACAAGAGATAGTGAATAGTGAATGGTGAACAGTGAATAGTGAACAAGTGAATAAGTGAGGTGTGCGCTACGCGCACGGATCAGATTTACGGCGCGCCCAGTGGTCGCGCCCTACGAACACATGACAAACCCTTGCGTAGGGGCGGACGGGACGTTTGCGAGCGCCGCCGGTGGCGGATACAGCGAGCAAAAAGGAGTGGCAGCGGTCGAAATTTGAAGCCGCCGTTCGTGCGGCGCGCAAATTTCGGGCACCGCAACAGACCCTCTGTCCGCCCTTGCAGGCACGTGTTTTTTGATCGTAGGGGCGGCTATCAGCCGCCCGCATACCCCGGCAGCATCCGCAGGGACGATGATTTTTGGCGGCGGGCCGTCCAGGGGACGTTTGCGAGCGCTGCCGGTGGCGGATACAGCGAGCAATAAGGAGTGGCAGCGGTCGAAATTTGAAGCCGCCGATCGTGCGGCGCGCAAATTTCGGGCACCGCAACAGGAGGCCGGCCCCTACGAGGGCGTGCGTTATAGCGGGCGGCTGATAGCCGCCCCTACAATTATGCGCGAAAAAACATATCAAATCATTCCAGCAACGCGCCGATGAGCTTTCCGTAGCCCTCGGCGCTTTTGGTCAGTTGCTCCACCAGGACGTATTCGTCGATGGTGTGGGCCAGGGCCTCCGGCGACGGGCCGTAGCCCACCGTGGGGATGCCCTTTTCACCTGCGTAATGGCTGCCGTTGGTGCAGAAGGAATAGTGGGTCAGAACCGGCGCGCCGCCCAGCTCCCGCAGCGCCGACAGACAGCGCCGGACAAAAGGCTCCTTTTCGGAGAACAGCCAGGCGGGGAAAAAGCGTTGGGCGCGGATGGTCTGCCCGGTATAGCAGCGCTTTTCCTCCTCCCGCAGACGGACGGAGGCGGTAAAATCGCCGTCCTCCCTTCCAACGCGCTCAATAACGGCCTCAATGGGAGCAAGCACGCTCTGCGGCGTGTCTCCCACCAACAGGCGGCGATCCAGCGTGGCGGTGCAGCGCTGGGGCACCACCGACGCGCCGGGATAGGGGTCGGAAATGATGTCCGTCAGCTCCTGGATGCCTGTGCCCAGACCCTCCTGCACCCGGGGAACGAAGTCCTCCAGCGCGGCAAGGAGCTTCATCATCTTTTTCACGGCGTTGATGCCCTTTTCCGGGTTGGAGGAATGGGCGGGCCGTCCGACAGTCTCCAGAACCAGCTCCGCACGGCCCCGCTGACCGATCTTCAAATTCAAATCCGACGCCTCACCGATGATCACGTAGTCCGGCCGGACAGCCTTGCTCACCTCGCGGGCGCAGACGCCCTCGAACAGCTCCTCATAGACCACGCCGGCCACGTAGATCTCACCGGCAAAGTCGCGGTTTTTCGCAAACCAGGCGGCGCCGGTCACCATGGCGGCCACGGCGCCCTTCATGTCCGAGGCGCCCCGTCCGCAGAGCCTGTCGCCCATGACCCGGCCGCAGAAGGGGTCGAAGCTCCAGCGCTCCGGCTCCCGGACGGGCACCGTGTCGATGTGCCCGTCCAGCAAAATCCGTTTGCCCGGACGGCTGCCCCGCAGACAGCCGACGACGTTGCCGCAGGCGTCAAAGCCCACGGCGTCGTAGCCCAGAGCCTTCATTTCCTCCGCAATGAGCTGCGCAGCGGCCTGTTCATTGCCGGAATAGCTCCGTGTTTGAATCAACCGTCCGCACAGATCCACCGTGCGGCGGTGAAGCTGCTGCAGATCCGTCATTGCGCGTCGCTCAGGTCCATTTCCGCCACCACCGCGGCACAGCGGGGGCACAGGCCCTCGGCGTTGGCCTTGGTGGAGTGCATCCAGCAGCGGGGGCACTTTTCGCCGGCGGCGGGCAGGACCTCGATCTGCAGGGCGGGATAGTTGGAGCCGCTGCCGACCACGTTGCCCTCGGCAGGGGCGGCGCTTTCCAGCAGCACGTCGGAGACGATGAACAGCTCGGCCAGATTCAGCTCCCGGACGGTATCCAGGGCGGCCTTTGCCTTGTCGTCGCCGGCGTAGAGAGCCACGTGAGCCTCCAGCGCCTTGCCGATGCGCTTGTCGGCACGGGCAGTCTCCAGAACGCCGTTGACATCGTCGCGCAGGGCGATGAGCACGTCCCATTTGGCCATGGCCTCGTCGGACAGGGCATAGCTTTCATAGGGCTTGGACATCTCGTTGAGGACGATGTTGCGCACGTCGTCGCCCTGACGGTGAGGCATGGCCTGCCAGATCTCGTCGCAGGTGAAGGGCAGAATCGGCGCGAACATCTTGGCCATGGCGTCGACGATGAGGAACAGGGCGGTCTGGGCGCTGCGGCGCTTCAGACTGTTGCGGCCCTCGCAGTAGAGGCGGTCCTTGAGAATGTCCAGATAGAAGTTGGAAAGCTCCACCACGCAGAAATCGTTGATGGCGTGGGTCAGCACGTGGAATTCATAGTTGTCATAGGCGGTCCCGGCGGTGCGGATCAGGCCGTTGAGCTTGGTCATGGCCCAGCGGTCCAGCTCCTCCATGTCCTCCGGTGCCACCAGATCGTCGGCGTCGAAGCCGTCCAGATTGCCCAGGCAGTAGCGGGCGGTGTTGCGGAATTTCAGATAATTCTGGCTGAGCTGCTTGAAGATCTCCTTGGAGCAGCGCACGTCGGCCCGGTAGTCGGCGGAGGCTGCCCACAGGCGGACGATGTCCGCGCCGAAGTCACGGATGAGGTCGGCAGGATCCACGCCGTTGCCCAGGGATTTGTGCATGGCCTTGCCCTCGCCGTCCACGGTCCAGCCGTGGGTCAGGCACTTGGCAAAGGGCGCGCCCTGACCCAGAGCGCCCACGCTGGTCAGCAGACTGGACTGGAACCAGCCGCGGTACTGATCCGCGCCCTCCAGATACATATCCGCGGGCCAAAGCTCAGGATGCTCCCGGCGCAGAGAGGCGATATGGGTGGAGCCGGAATCGAACCAGCCGTCCAGAGTGTCGGTCTCCTTGTCGAAGGAGGTGCCGCCGCAGTGGGGGCAGGAAAGACCCTCGGGGATCAGCTCCATGGCGTCTTTGGCGAACCAGATGTTGGAGCCGTGCTCGTCAAAGAGGGCGGAAATATGGGCGATGGTCTCCGGGGTGCAGACGGGCTTGCCGCAGTCCTTGCAGTAGAAGACGGGGATGGGCAGACCCCAGCGGCGCTGACGGGAGATACACCAGTCGGCGCGGTCGCGGATCATGGAAACCATGCGGTCCTTGCCCCAGGCCGGCAGCCACTGGACGTTTTCGCAGGCGGCGACGGCCTCGTCCTTGAAGGACTCGACGGAGCAGAACCACTGCGGCGTGGCGCGGAAGATGATGGGGCTCTTGCAGCGCCAGCAGTGGGGATAGCTGTGGGTAAAGACCTGGGAGGCGTAGAGGGCGCCGGATTCCTTCAGGTCGTCCAGGATGGCCTGGTTGGACACGTCATAGCGCATCCCGGCGAATTTACCGGCGTCGGCGGTCTGGATGCCCCGGTCGTCCACGGGGACGATCAGGTCAATGTTGTAGCGGCGGCAGGTCTGATAGTCGTCAACGCCGAAGCCCGGCGCGGTGTGGACGCAGCCGGTGCCGGAGTCCATGGTGACATACTCGGCGGTGCACAGCAGGCTCTCCCGCTCCAAAAACGGATGCCGGGCGGTCATATACTCCAGCTCCTGACCGGGGAAGCGGTCCAGAATCTCGTAATTCTCAATGCCGCCGACTGCCATGGTCTTTTCCAGCAGGGCCTCAGCGACGATATACCGTTCACCGTTTTTCGCGTCCACCAGGACGTAGCTGTCCCGGGGATGGACGGCGATGGCCAGGTTGCCGGGGAGGGTCCAGGGGGTGGTGGTCCAGATGATGACGTAGGTGTCCTTGGGGTCGATCCTGCCCTTACCGTCCTTGAGGGCGAATTTCACGTAGATGGACGTGCAGGGATCGTCCTGGTACTCGATCTCCGCCTCGGCCAGAGCCGTCTCGTCCTTGGGACACCAGTAGACGGGCTTGAGGCCCTTGTAGATGTAGCCCTTGCGGAACATCTCACCGAAGACCTTGACCTCCTCGGCCTCGAAGTGCCTGTCCATGGTGCGGTAGGGGCGGTCCCAGTCACCCAGGACGCCAAGACGGCGGAATCCGGCCATCTGCCGCTGGATGAAGTTCTCGGCGAACTCCTCACAGGCCGAGCGGAACTCGGTGACGGGCATGGTTTTGTGATTCAGCTTGTTTTTCTTGATGATGGCCGACTCGATGGGCATGCCGTGGTTGTCCCAGCCGGGGGTGAAGGGCGTATAGTAGCCCCGCATGGCGTAGGAACGGACGATGAAATCCTTCAGGGTCTTGTTCAGGGCATGGCCCATGTGGATGTCGCCGTTGGAGAAGGGAGGGCCGTCGTGGAGAATGAAGGAGGGTTTGCCCTTGTTTTTCTCCAGCAGCAGGCTGTAGACGTCGATCTTGTTCCAGTGCTCCAGCATACCCGGCTCCCGGGCAGGCAGACCGGCCCGCATGGGGAAATCGGTTTTCGGTGTGATGATGGTGTTTTTGTAATCCATAAGATCCTCCATGAGAATTGAATTTACTTTTTATAACTAAGGGCGCTAAAGGCTAAGGACTAAGGACTAAGGGTGAATGACTGAGGTGTCTGCTTCGCAGACAAATGATATTCTGTAGGGGCGGACGGGACGTTTGCGAGCGCCGCCAGTGGCGGATACAGCGAGCAAAAAGGAGTGGCAGCGGTCGAAATTTGAAGCCGCCG
>CAMFZO010000076.1 GCA_946006895.1 uncultured Clostridia bacterium
TTTTGGCTTCTTTCTTTGGTTTTTGTGGCTTTTTTGTAGGCCAGCAGCGGCAGCAGCCCGTTGGCAGTGCCGATGGAGAAATACAGGGGAAGCTGATCCAGCTTTTTGTCGATGCCGAAAGCCGCCACGGCCTCGGTTCCGTAGTTGGCGACGAAGCGAGTCTGGGCCGCAGTGCCTACCACCGTCAGCGCAAATTGGAGCGCCGAGGGCAGACCGATGGACAGGATGGTTCCGATGTGCTTCCCTGTATAGCGCAGCAGGCCGGGCTGTATGCTGACGACCGAAGTCCCGCGCTTCACATAGAGGTAGCAAAGGAAAAAGACCGTGCCGACGGCGTTGGAGATGGCTGTCGCCACACCTGCACCCATGGCGCCGAGTCCCAGCATGGACGGAAGAACGAAAACCGGGTCCAGAAGAATATTGATCACGCCGCCCAGCGACACACCCAGCGACGCAGCCGCCGCATTTCCCTGGGCGCGGACCAGATTGGCCAGGAGCATATTGAGGATGGAGAAAGGTCCGCCGATGATGATGACCCAGCGGGCGTAGCTCATGGCGATGCCGATGGTGTCCTCCTTTGCGCCGAACAGGCGCAAAATCGGCTCAGCCAGAAGCCAGAACACCACGGAAAACAAGAGCGCCGCGCCGGTGCCTCCCCAGAAAGACACCGAGGATATCTGCCGCGCCCCGTCTGTATTCTTTTTTCCCAACGCACGGGCAAGGGCGCTGGAGCCGCCTACGCCGAACAGGTTTGAAATTGCCGTCAGCATAAGCAGACAGGGCGCGACAATGGTGATCGCGGCTGTCTGTGCCGGTTCGTTCAATAATCCCACAAAATAGGTATCCGCCAGATTGTAGATCAGCATGATCATCTGACTTGCAATGGTGGGGATAACCTGCATACAGACCGCACGACGCACCGGCATACGTTCAAAAATTTCCGTGCGGCGATCCACTGCTTTTGCCATACTTCGCCTTCATTTCTATTTCTTTTATATGCGTTTCCTCGAATCCGCAACTCATCAATTCAAAAATAGTATAGCATATCCACGCAAAAAAAGCGAGGCCGGATTTTCCGACCTCGCCATAATAATTTTTCGTTATGCCCAGATAAACCAGATATACAGGTAGCCTACCAGCACCGCCACCAGAGTAAAAGGCAGGCCGATGCGGAAGAAGTCCCGGTTTTTCACCTCATAGCCGTTCTTGCGCAGGATACCGATGGCCGCGATGTTGGCAGAGGCACCGATGGGGGTGATATTGCCGCCCAGTGTTGCGCCGGTAAGCAGGCCGAAGAACAGCACGTAAGGCTCGCAGCCCATGGAGGCTGCCATGCTTGCCACCACCGGCAGCATCGTGGCCACATAGGGAATGTTGTCGATGAAGGCCGACATCAGGACTGAGACCCAGACAATGATGGTATAGACCACAAAGAGGTTGCCGCCTCCCAGCCTGACAATGAGCTTCGCCAGTTCGTCCAGAATCCCGGCCCGCTCCACACCGCTGATGATGATGAACAGGGAGCCCAGCAGGAGCAGAGTCGAATAGTCGATCTCTTTCAGTGAGGCCGCGACGTTTTTCAGACTCCTGCTCCGCAGCAGCGAATAAATGGCCGTCACCGCGAAAATGGAAAGGCAGATGATGCCGTTGATCGTCTCCGGCATATTGGGCAGGAAGGACGCCACGATAAGAAGAACGATGTTCAAAAGCAGCAGGTACGTCGGCACATAGTCCTGCACCTTGGACGAAACGGTGATCTGCATCTTTTGCCGCTGCTTGCGGAAAAGGAACATGATGACCGGCACCGTCGCCAGAGCGCCAAGCTCCACCGCCCAGAAAATACTCGCTTTTCCATGGAAAACAAAGAAATCCAGGAAGTTCATATCCGCATAACCGCCAAGCATGATGGAGGTCGTGTCGCCCACCAGTGTCGCCGCGCCCTGTAAGTTGGAGGACACGGAAATACAGATGAGCATAGCGACCGGCGAGATCTTCAGCTGCTTTGCCACCGCCAGACCGATGGGCGCGATCATCAGGACCGTTGCCACATTGTCCATAAAGGCGGAGATGAAGCCGGAGAACAGGGAGATGAAGACCACTGCCCACATGGTGTTGGGGGCAATGCGCAGAATCTTCTCCGCCATGACGTCGGGCATCCTGGAGGCGATGAAGAAATATACCGTCCCCATGGTGCCGAAGAGCATCATCAGTACGTTCCAGTTGATGGCGGAAGCCGCGTCAGTCAAGGCACCGGAAACGCCGCTGCCGGAGGTGACGCAGCCCCACACCAGAAAGAACACTGCGGAGGCAGCCGCGATCCAGTGGCGGATCTTGGGCAGAGAAATCATGAGAACATAGGTCGCGCAGAAAACAATTAAGGGAACAAAGAGCATGGGACTTCTCCTCTCAAAGATTCTTCCGTGCAAAAAAAGACAGACCTTTGCACGGAGACGTGCTAAAAGTCTGGTTCCTGAAAGAAGCGATCAGGCGCATGCCCACCGGGAGGCCCGGGCGATGTTGAACATGCGTTATAACTACTCCCTTTTAGTTGCTATATTATATGCGATGGCCCGCGATTTGTCAAGTCTTTCCTTTCAAATCGCGGGCCATTACAATTTTCTTGGCAGGACAGATACCCTTTATGAACGTTTCATCTGCGCGGCGGCAGCGGCTCGCTCCTTGCAGACCTGCGTCCAATTGGGCAGAGTCTTCATCATCTCGGAAAACTCCCGCATCACACCGGGAACGTCGATGTGCTGGGGGCAGATCTCCGCGCAGGCGCCGCAGCCCACACAGGCCGTCGGCAGCTTCTCCTTCGGCATACTGTCCAGACGCATACTGACGGTAAAAGCGGAAGCGAATTTCGCGTCGTTATAGGAGGCCAGCAGCATGGGAATGTCCAGACCCATGGGGCAGCCGTCACAGCAGTAGCGGCAGGCGGTGCAGGGCACACCGCCCTTGAGCACGGTGGCGATCTCCTCCAGAGCGGCACGTTCCTCGGCGGTCAGCGGCTTTTCCTCAGAGAAGGTTTTCACGTTATCCTTCATCTGTTCCATGTCAGACATTCCGCTGAGAATCACATGGACGTTGGGGACCTCCGTCAGCCAGCGGAAGCACCAGGCGGCGCTGCTTTCCTCCGGGCGCAGACTGCGGAGCTTCTCCTCCTGGAGCTCCGGCAGCTTCGCAAGCTTACCGCCGCGCACCGGCTCCATGACCCAGATAGGAATGTTGTGCTTTGTCAGCAGCTCGCACTTGGTCTTGGCATCCTGTAAAGTCCAGTCCAGATAGTTGAGCTGAATCTGACAGAATTCCATGTGCTCTCCGTAGGTATCCAGGAATTGCTCCAGATTCTCCGGTGCGCCATGGCTGGAGAAGCCCAGGTGCTTGATTTTCCCCTGCCGCTTTTGTTCGAGGAAATAGTCGATGATGCCCCAGCGGGGATCGGTATAGGTGGCGTAGGAGTTCTCGCAGACATTGTGCAGCAGATAGAAGTCAAAATACTCCACGCCGCATTTTTCAAGCTGCTCGTTGAATACGGCCGCCGGATCGTAGCTTTCGCTGATCTGATGGCCGGGAAATTTGGTGGCGAGATAGTAGCTGTCCCTGGGAAACCTGTTCAGGAGCTTTCCGATGACCACCTCGGACATACCGCCGTGGTAGGGATAGGCCGTGTCAAAATAGTTGACGCCGTGGTCCAGGGCGTAGCGCACCATTTCCTCCGTCCGTGCCTCATCGATACTGCCGTCAGCCTTGGTCGGCAGACGCATGGTGCCGAAGCCGAGACGAGAGAGCTTCTTTCCCTGAAAATCACAATAGATCATGTTTCTTTCTCTCCTCCGTGATGATAAATTACCTTGTCCAGGGCAAAAATACGACCGCTGAATTTTCCTGCCGGGACCGACTGGAAGGTCTCGCGGTAGATCTCCATCCGGCTGTCCATCAGGTCGATGAGGGACAGCAGCTCGCTTTCGGCGCACATGGGCCGCACCGCCGCGCCAAATTCCGGCTCCCCGTGATGGGACAGGAGCATGTGCTGCAGCAGCGCGGTCTTTTCCTCCGGCAGGCCCAGTGTCCTGCCGATCTCACCGATCTCCTGTGCTCCCATGGTCAGATGGCCCAGGAGCTTACCTCTCACGCTGTAGTCCGTCACCAGGCCCACCTCGGAGAAGGTGAATTCCTCGATCTTGGCAAAATCGTGAAGCAGCGTCCCGGCCAGCAGCAGGTCCCGGTCCACCGTGTCGGCGTAGAGAGACGCCAGAAAATCGGCGGTCTTGAGCATATTGCCCGTGTGCATGAGCAGGCCGCTCAAAAAGCTGTGATGGAAGCTCTTGGCGGCAGGGATCTCACAGAAGCGCTCCTTGTGGCGCTTGAGCATTTCACGGCAGACGGCCTGATAATCCGCGTCTTTCAGGCTCTCCACCGTCGCCTCGACCTCCCGGTAGGCGGCGTCCCTGTCGATGGGTGCCACCGGCACCAGGAGGGAAAGATCATAGCGATCCTGGGTCTGGGCCAGGCGGATCCGGTCCACTGACATCTGTGCCGTGCCGCGGTATTCTCCGACGGTGCCGCGGACCTTGACCACCTTCCCCTCCTCCGCTGCGGAGATGGGGCCGCCGTAGTCCCAGACCTTGGCGTCCAAGGCCCCGGAAACGTCGGAGATGACGGCGTTGAGATAGGGCCGCCCGTTGGAAGCAATCTTGGAAACGGCAGTCTTCAGGATGTAAAAGCCCTCCACCGTGTCGCCCACGGACATTTCATCAATTCTTTTATCGTATTCCATCGTATCCTCCTGCCGTCAGCGACGGACTTCACCGGAAGCGGTGATCTGGTCCATCGGGGTGTCTTTGTAGCTGCCGAAAAAGTCCCAGGATACCTCCGCCTGGGCCGTTGCGGACGGCAGCTCCATGGTGCAGCTTCCCAGCAGGAAGGTCTTTTTCGGCCCGGTGGTGTAGATGATCTCTCCGCTGTCCAGCTTTTTCGTCTGGCCGCCCATGGTGACGACGATGCCGTTGACCCGGGAGCCGACATAGATGCTGTAGCTTTCGATGGATATATCAAACCGCACCATATCCGTGCCGTTTTCATCGGTGTAGGTAGTCCAGTCCACCAGCAGCTCCAGACCGGTGCCCGTATTGGAGGAGAAGCGTCCGCTGTTTCCGGCCTCACCGGCAGGCGGCGTCGTCTCCTGAGTAGTTTCCTGAGTGGTCTCCTCCGCTGCCTGCGTCGTTTCCTCCGTCAGCTCCGTGGTCTCCTCACGTGTTGCCTCCGTCGCAGGCTCAGTCTCGGTGGGCTTTTCCGTTGTCGCAGGCTCCGTTTCTCTCTCTTCGGAAGGCTCCGCCGTCGAGGAAACGGGCAGCGTCTCCCGCTGCTCCGGCTTATCGGCAGTTCCGTCGTTGCAAATGCAGTAGATCAGCACGCCAAGGAGCGCGGCCAGCACGACCGACAGCGCAACGATGATCTTATTCATGTTCCCAATCTCCTTCTCTCTTTATCCTGTTCATGCGGGCCAGGTTCAGCCTTTGCCGGCGTTCTATTCCACTACGTCCTCCAACTTCTTCCCCTCCAAAAGGAGCAGCTTTTCCGCAAGGAGGCCGGAAAGTCCGCTGAGAACAGCCGCCGATTCGATCAGCTCCTCCGTCTCGCTGGTAGCCATTTCATTGTCGCCATCGTTCTCATGCTGCAATATGGGTCCGGCGATCTGCCGGATCTGCTTAATGAAGAAACTGGCCGTGTGCTTGTGGCGGCGCACATAGGCGCTGTAGATTTCCCGGACCTGCTCCTCCTCGATGCCCACGGGGATCATCTTTTGCAGCGTGGCGATGCTCAGGCTTCGTTTCAGGGTGCAGATCATGACCAGATAGGCAATATGGACGCGGTAATACCGTTTTTTCTTCGGCTCCGGCATATATTTGTTGCGCACGTAATTGTTGATAGCCGCCGCCGTTATGAGCTGCTCATCCTTCAGCTCCGGCGGCAGATAGTCCAGGTATTCTTTCAGAAGAACCAAAACCTGCTCCATATAGAGGCCGAAATTGGGGATATCCTCCCAGCGCGGCAGGCTGTATTCCTTCAGATACTTTTCCCAACGGCGCAGCTTGGAGGCAACCAAAGCGTTATCATAGCTCACGCAGCTTCTCTCCTTTCCTATTATCTTAATTATTATAACAGATTTCGCAGCGTTGGCAAGAAGATTTTTATTGACATAATTGAGAGTGTGTGATAATCTAATTTCAGAAATTAGATTATTTGGAGGAAAACATGAGATTCGCAGTTGTGACCGATACCTCGTCAAATTTGCCGACCCCGCTGCTGGAACAAAACAGCGTCTCGGTGATTCCCTTTAATTATATTATTGACGGGCAGGAATACACCTGCCTGGATACGGAGAGCTTCGACGGAGAAAGCTATTATGCCGCCATGAAGGCCGGTACCTATGTGGCCACCTCGCAGGTCACGCCGCAGCGCTACATTGATTATCTCACTCCCCTGCTGCAGCAGGAGCAGGACATTCTGTTTGTCGGTATGTCCTCCGGCATCAGCGGCTCCTACGCCTCGGCGGAGATCGCGGCGGCGCAGCTCCGGGAGCAGTTCCCCCAGCGCAATATCCGTCTGGTGGACACGCTGGCGGCTTCCCTTGGCGAGGGTCTTTTCGTCCTCCGCGCCATCGAATACCGTGAGGCGGGCATGGGTCTGGATGAAACGGCGGATCTGCTTCTGAGCAAGCGGCAGTCGCTGTACCAGGTCGTCATGGTGGATGATCTGATGCACCTGCGGCGCGGCGGACGTATTTCCGGTGCTACGGCGGTGCTGGGCACGATTCTCGGCGTCCGTCCGATCTTAAAGGGCAACGCCGCCGGAGAACTGGTCGTCTGCGGTAAGGTTCGGGGCCAGAGCACCGCCCTTGCGACATTGGCGCGCAAATACAATGAGCTGGTCAAAAATCCGGAGGAGCAGACCGTCTGCATTGCCCACACGGGATGCCCTGAGCAGGCAGAACGTCTGGCAGAAGCCATCCGGCAAAGTCATCCGCCCAAGGAGCTGATGGTCGTCTGCTATGAGCCGGTGACGGGCGCCCATCTCGGGCCCGGATCGGTCGCACTGTTCTTTCAGGGCAGCGACGGCATTCGTGAATACTAATACTGATTCTTGATTAAAAAGTTAAATCAAGAATCCCGTGTGCTGCGCACACTCACATCGTGCTGGCGCACGCTGTGCC
>CAMFZO010000077.1 GCA_946006895.1 uncultured Clostridia bacterium
GGGTCAGGTCGTAGTCCGTGCGGTCGGCCACGCCCCACAGCTCGCCCCAGCCGAACGGGAACAGGAACTCGAAGTCCGTGGTGGCCTTGGAGTAGAAGCAAAGCTCCTCCGGGTCATGGTCCCGCAGACGGAGGTTCTCCTCCTTCATGCCCAGGCTCAGCAGCCACTGCTTGCAGAAGCCGCGCCAGTAGGCGAACCACTCCAGATCGGTGCCCGGCTCGCAGAAGAACTCCAGCTCCATCTGCTCAAACTCGCGGACGCGGAAGATGAAGTTGCCCGGGGTGATCTCGTTGCGGAAGGACTTGCCGATCTGGCCGATGCCGAAGGGCAGCTTCCGGCGGGTGGTGCGCTGGACGTTGACAAAGTTGACGAAGATGCCCTGGGCGGTCTCGGGGCGCAGGTAAACGGTGTTTTTCGCGTCCTCGGTGACGCCCTGGAAGGTCTTGAACATCAGGTTGAACTGACGGATGTCGGTGAAATCATGCTTGCCGCAGGTGGGGCAGGGGACGTTGTTGTCCTCGATGAAGGCCTTCATCTCCGCCTGGGAGAAGGCGTCGATGGGCTTGGGCAGTTCCATGCCCTTTTCGGCGCAGAAGTCCTCGATGAGCTTGTCGGCGCGGAAGCGCTCCTTGCACTGGCGGCAGTCCATCAGGGGATCGGAGAAGCCGCCCAGATGGCCCGAGGCCACCCAGGTCTGGGGATTCATCAAAATGGCCGAATCCAGACCCACGTTGTAGGGATTCTGCTGGACGAACTTGCTCCACCAGGCGCGCTTGATGTTGTTTTTCAGCTCAGCGCCCAGGGGGCCGTAGTCCCAGGTGTTGGCCAGGCCGCCGTAGATCTCGGAGCCTGCGAAAACGAAACCCCGGTTTTTGCACAGGGCGACGATCTTGTCCATGGTTTTTTCGGTGTTTTTCAGCATTGTTTGCCTCCTATGTTTTAGCGAATGACTAAGAGCTAGTGAACAGTGAATAGTGAACAGTGAACAGTGAATAGTGAATGGTGAATGGTGAATGACTGAGGTGTCTGCTGCGCAGACGGTTAATATTTTGTAGGGGCGGACGGGACGGTTGCGAGCGCCGCCGGTGGCGGATACAGCGAGCAAAAAGGAGTGGCAGCGGTCAAAATTTGAAGCCGCCGTTCGTGCGGCGCGCAAATTTCGGGCACCGCAACAGACCTCTGTCCGCCCATCGGCAGAAGCCGTGAACAGTGAATGGTGAATGGTGAATAGTGAATAGTGAATAACTGTGGTGTGCGCTCCGCGCACAGATTAAGAATTATGAACGCACTTCCAAAGAAGCTCCGTAGGGGCGGCTATCAGCCGCCCGATTGGATGCTGCCCAATCGTTGGCGGGCGGCTGGTAGCCGCCCCTACGGGGGCAACGGTTTTCGGCTCGTAGGGCACGACCACTGGGTGTGCCGTCCGCGAAGCGGCAGATGGCAGAACAGATTTGTACGCAGCAGAGGTTCTGCACAGCGCACCCCTTTTCAATTCGTCTGCGAAGCAGACACCGCAGCTTTTCGTTCTTAGTCCTTAGTTATTAGCCTGATACGGCGGTCAGCCGTACTTTTTTATTCCTCGATTGCCATGACCTTGTCCACGCGGCGCTGATGGCGGCCGCCCTCAAAGGCCGTATCCAGCCAGATGTCAACGATCTCCGTGGCCAGCATGGGGCCGACCACACCCTGACCCAGGGCCATCATGTTGGTGTCGTTGTGAAGGCGGGTCAGCCGGGCCGAGACCGTGTCCGACAGCAGGGCGCAGCGGATGCCCCTGACCTTGTTGGCGGTAATGGACACGCCGATGCCGGTGGTGCAGACCAAGATGCCCCGGTCGCATTCGCCGGAGGCCACCGCTTCCGCGGCGGGACGGGCGTAATCCGGATAGTCGCAGCTTTCGGTGGAGTTGGTGCCAAAGTCCACCACTTCAAAGCCCCGCTCCAAAAGATGGGCCTTGAGGTGTTCCTTCAGCGCCAGACCGCCGTGGTCACAGGCCATGGAAACTTTCATCGTAAATTCCTCCAAATTATAAAATGATACGTTCCGCCAGGAAACACAGGGCGGTCACGCAGGAAAAGCCCACGGTGAGCAGCACGCGTCCGCGCCGGGCGAAGACGCTCCAGACCCAGCCCAGGCACAGCGCCAGCGGCAGCGCCATGGCGTAGGTCCCGGCGCAGAGCCACAGGGCAAAGAAGCAGGGCAACAGCAAAAGCAGCAGCAGGCAGCGGCTGTCGCGTAAGCGGAGCACGCCGTGCAGCAGCGGGATCAGGCTCAAAACCCCCGCAAAGAACAGGAAGGCGTCACCGACATAGAGGTGCTCCCAGACAGCGCCCGGGGCAAACAGCCGGGACATCCGCTCTGCGATGGCGGGGAAAAGTCCCCGGTAGAAGGAGAGGGAGCGCAGCAGCGCCACGGGATCTCCCTCGCCGCGCAGGGCCACCCGGTAGACGAGCCACACGGCGATGAGGCCGAAGAACAGCAGCAGCACCACCAGCAGCACCGACAGCACCAGCTTGTTGGTGCGGGTCTCCGGGTCGCCGCCGCAGAACTGCAGGAGCTGCACTGCCACATAGACGCCGATGTAAAACGGCGCCAGCCAGAGGTAGGTGAAGCTGCACAGCAGAGCGCCGGCGTAGAGCACGATGGCCGCGGCAAGCCACAGACCGCCGAAAAACAGGGGCGCGTCATAGGGCAGGGTCATCCAGTACCACAGGAACAGCAGCGACAGGGCCAGGAAGGTCACGGCGTAGACGCCGGAGTTCAGCGTCAGGCCCAGCAGAACGCCGCAGCAGACGGCGGCGGAGGATTTACCGAACAAAGAGCGCACCAGCAGATATACCGCCAGCGCCGCCACGGCGCAGGCAGCCAGACGGGGCAGGAACCGCCCGATATACCGGCCCAGCAGCTCCATGGCGTTGTCCTTCCTGTGAAGCTGCAGATGGAAAAACAGATAGACAAAGCGCAGACAGGCGGCGCACAGGGCAGTCAGCGGCGCCCAGATCAGGTCCGCCATGGCATAGGGTACGCGCCGCAGGGGCGAAAAGTGCCGCGCATCCAGACGGCGGATCCATTCCGTGGTCCCGACGCGGGGCCGCAGAACGCAGAAATAAGCCGGCACGCTCAGACACAGGACCAGGGCAAAGCAGCCCAAAAGCACAAGAACACCGGGCCGCTGCAGGAGATTCTGCAGGATCAAATGCAGGGACACAGCCGCCACCTCCGTTTCTTTCTCTTACGGATGAAATATCTGCATTATATAGTAAGCGAGATTAAAAATTGTACTTACATATCTATTGTATAATACCACAGTTTTTCCCTGTGTGCAACCGAAAAATTCATATGTCCCGGGCCGCCGCTGCATAATTTCTCCCAGCGCCGCCATACTATTCCGGGGTGATACTTTGGACACACCGGATCTTGTGCGTCTGCCCGACGGCACCTACCGCGGCGCAGTCTCCGACGAAAACATCTCCGCCATTTTCAGCGGTGCCGGCGACTTCAACCGCCGCGTGCTGCGCGTGGGCAGCCATACCTTATATTTATATGCCATCGACGGCCTGACCTCCGGCGGCGACATCTCGGAATACGTGGTCAAGCCTCTGCTCCAGGACACCGCCGCCCAGTCCATGGACCTGCTCTGTGACCGCGCCCTCCACAGCACGGTCTACAACTCCGTCGCCGAGGCCTGCGAGGACCTGAACACCGTGGCCCTGAAGCTGGTCAACGGCTTTTCCGTGGTGCTTTTCGGCAGCCGGGCCGTTGCCTTTGAGGACAAGACCGGTGAAAAGCGCTCCCCCTCCGCGCCGGAGGTGGAAAATACGGTCAAGGGGCCAAAGGACGCCTTTACCGAGACGGTTCGCACCAATACCAGCCTTTTGCGGCGGCACCTGCGTACACCGGCCCTGCGGCTGTACGAAACGAAGGTCGGTCAGCGGAGCCTGACCAACGTGACCCTGGCTTATATCGACGGCCTGACCGACCCAACCCTGGTGGAACGGATGAAGCAGCGCCTGTCGGAGATCGACGTGGACGGCCTGGTCACGCCGTCCTCCGTGGAGGAATACGTTACCTGCTCCCGGCCCACGGCCTTTCCGCTGCTGCAATACACGGAGCGGACGGACCGTTTTGCCCAGGCGCTGCTGGACGGACGGGTGGGGCTGCTGGTGGACGGCCTGCCCCTGGGCTATCTGGCACCGGTGGATCTGGGCTGGCTCATGGCCTCTCCCGAGGACCGGGGGACGGATTTCGTCTCCGCCTCCTGCCTGCGGGTTTTGCGCTACCTGGCGCTGCTGGTGGGACTGTTCCTGCCGGGACTGTATGTGGCCATGGCGGCCTTTCACCCGGAGATGCTGCCGACGGCGCTGCTGCAGTCCATCATCGAGAGCAAACAGTCGGTGCCGTTTCCGACGATTTTTGAGGTGCTGGGCCTGCTCATTGCCTTTGAGCTGCTGCAGGAGGCCAGTGTCGCCCTGCCCCAGTCCATCGGTCAGAGCCTGTCCATCATCGGCGGCCTGGTGGTGGGCACGGCGGCGGTGGAGGCCAGTATCCTGTCACCGGCGGCCCTCATCGTCGTGGCGACGGCGGGGATCGCGGGCTATGCGCTGCCGGGACGGAGCTTTGCCGACGCCATCCGGCTGTGGCGGTTTTTGCTGGCAGTGCTGGCAAGCCTGTTGGGACTGTTCGGCCTGACCCTGGGGGCGCTTGTCCTGCTGGTGCACCTGGCACAGCAGGAATCCCTGAGCGTTGCGTATCTTGCGCCCTTTTCGCGGGTGTCGGGGATCACGTCGCTGCTGCGCACCCGCCTGAAGAACCAAAAATACCGCGACTCCGCCCTTCACCCGCTGGACCAACGGAACCAAAAGTAGGGGCGGACGACTCTGTCCGCCCGGTCGGAAGTAACGGATAGTAAATGGTGAACAGTGAACAGTGAATAGTGAATAGAGAATAACGGATGTGTGCGCTCCGCGCACGGATTAAAAATCATGAACGCACCTCCAACCAACCGTCTGTAGGGGCGGCTATCAGCCGCCCGAATAAAGCACCACACCCGTAGGGGCCGGCCTCCCGGACGGCCCGCCAATTTTAATCCGTCTGCGAAGCAGACACCTCAGTCATTCACCCTTAGCCCTTAGTCCTTAGCCAAACAAAAAGGAGGCCCACAATGAAATGGCTCTATCTTGTCCTGGCGGTGGCCCTGACCTGCGTGTTCGGGCTGCCCTTCCGGGAATATGACACGGCGCGGCTGCTGCCGATCCGCACGCTCCAGGCGGCGGTGACGGAACAGGGCGTGAAAATCGTCAGCGAGGTCGGCGAGGGTGAGGGCGCCACCTGGGAGGCTGCGGTGCAGAACCTGCGGGATAATGCCTCCGGCGAGGTCTTTTTCGACACGGCGGAGCAGATCATCCTCTGCGACCGCTCCCTGACAAACCGGGTCGTGGAAAGCGGCCTTTTGCGTCCGGCGGCGCAGGTGTACTACGCCGATGCCCTCCGCTCACCCGAGGGCCTGAACGAATATCTCACCGCCCACGAAAGCTCCCTGACCGTGGCCGATCTGAAAGCCGCACGCCCGTAGCCTTTTCGGCGGCAGCCGCCGCCCCTGCCAGACCGTTACACCAAAATCTTGGCTTTTTCAAGTGCGGCTTATTGGGATCGGACAGCAGTTCGCCGTAGGGCGCGCCGACCCCGGCGCGCCGTGCAGACTACCACAAAGCTGCTTGCCCATCCTGCCTGCCGCTTTGCTTGCGGCACGCCGGGTCGGCGTGCCCTACGATCCGTCAACAGAAGTTGTTGAAAAAACCTTGCTGTTATGTAACAATATACCCTGACCGAGGAGTAAGCTATGTCAAATTCTCCCTCCGCCCGGCAGCTCTACGCTCTGGGCTTCAGCGTCTTTACCGTCCCGGCCATATTGCTGCTGCCCCGTGCCGGCTGGTTGTGGGCGGCCGCAGCCGCCTCCGTCACTGCCCTGCTGTGCACGGCGGTGATCCTGCTGCGCCGCAAAGCCACCTGCCCCGTGGCGAAGCTGGCTGCCAAATCGGCCTGGGGCAAGGCGGGACTGACCCTGACCCTCCTGTGGAACCTGCTGATGCTGGGCTGCTTTGCCCGGCTGCTGTGCGCCGCCTATCCCACCGGCAGCGCCTATCCCCTGGTGGGGCTGCTGCTCCTGCTGCTGGCGGTCTATGCCGGACAGAAAGGCCCCGGCGTCATTGCCTCCGTGGGAGCCATCGTCTTTTTCTTCCTGCTGGCCTTTTATGCCCTGCTGTTCGGTTTTGCCCTGCCGGAGCTGCGGACGCAGTGGCTCACTCCCGTCACCGAGGCACCGTGGCAGCTTCTTCCCGCCGCGCTGGCTCCCCTCAATGTGGTCTACCTGAGCGGCGGAGAAACGGGAAAGCCGCTGCCGTGGCTGTTGGGAGGCGTGGCGCTGGCGGTGCTGGCTGCCCTGATGACCGCCGGCAGCCTGTCGCCCCGGGTAGCGGCGCAGGAGGGCTTCCCCTTTTACACCGCGGCCAAGTCCGTCAGCATCCTGGGGGCCATGGAGCGCCTGGAGCCGCTGGTCTCGGCGGCGCTGACGGCGGGAGGCTTCTGTCTGCTGGCGACCCTTGCCGCCGCCGATAAAAAAATTTTCGCTGCCCTCCTGCCGGAGAGCAAGGCATCCTCCGCGCTGCTCCAGCTCCTGCCCGCCCTGGCCGGATTTTGGCTCTCGGAGCGTCTTTCCGCCACGGTGCTGGCCCTGGGCATCACAATATTTTGGGGCCTTTTTCCGCTCCTGATACTATCTCTTGGGACCCGAAAAAAATCTTAAAAAAATTGAAAAAAAGTGTTGACATCCTCGAAAAACTTTGGTAGAATAGCCAAGCGCGTTCGGGACAGTTTGTTGAAACTGCATAACGATTTGAAAATAGTCGAAAAAAGTTCTTGACAAATGATGACCGAAGTGCTAAAATTGAAAAGTCGCGTCGCGGTGGAGCGTTTCCACAAAACGGACCGCCGGAGCGCTTTTTAAATAGGCTGCGAAAGCAGCGGTGTACCTTGTAAATTAAACAACGAGAAACATGAGAAACACCTTGGACA